>NZ_JBFARO010000057.1:0-50798 GCF_040677125.1 Actinomadura sp. NPDC049382 | reverse complement strand
GGGTGGGACGGAGTCCCATCGCGAAGCGACGCCGAAGGCGCCCTTGACTTTGGAGGGGCGGCCCCGTACGCAGCGCCGCCCCCACCACAATTCCACGAACACCGAACAGGCCATCCGGAACACCAGCCACGCCAAAGCGCCGAGGATCCAGCTCTCGGCATGTCCAGCCGTATGCCGGAACACCACACTCGGTTTGATGCCACTGCACCACTGACCCCTTTTCATCCGTTAGGCGAAGTGCGGCCCCGGCAAGGCCCGGCCACCTCCTCACGACCATCGCCGCCCTACAGAACTACGTGATCACCCAAAGACCAAAAAAGGCTCCCTGGCCATCACCCGCCTCGCGCGCCTGCCCGCCTCAGAGTTCACATGCAGTCGAGGCGGAACGGTGAGTACTGTGAGGCGTGCTTTCTCAGCCCAGTGAAGCCACGAGCACTTGGTGGGTGATGATGCACGCCGCTGTCCGTGATGGCCGTCCTCTCACTTTGTGGCAGGCCACCAGAATTCTGGTAGTAGCAGCCACCTCGGTTGGGATCACGGCGTGCGGCTCTTCCGGAGGGACCCCGGATGGCGCCTCTCACTCCCGCGCCTCCGCAGCCGCCGTTGTACGGGATGGCGCCGGTCTCTTCCTGGAGGTTCCCGACGTAGCTGGGCTGGTCGCCGGATCGCTTCCGCCGGACGTCGCCAAGAGCAGGTACTGGCGTGATCCCTTCAACGACCGGACGGGGAAGCAGTTCTTCTCGTGGAAGGTCTTCGACCTTCGACACAATCGCAACCTGACCGTCGAAGTGACCAGGAAGGCGAGCGTCGCGCAAGCCCGGGAAAAGGCCGCTTACGTCCGGACGGTTCTCGCGGACGATGACGTGCGGGAAGGCAGGCAGATCATCCGCACGAGCAAGGCGACGGAGGTCCCCGGCATCGCGGACGAGTGCCTCGGCTTCCGCATCTCACGCAAGAACGCCATGAGCGCGCTCCCGGACGACCCCGGCCAGAAATACGCCATGAGCGGCCGGTACCTCTACTGCCGTCTCGGCAACGTCAACATCGTGATCGACTGGGAAGGGCTGGACTACTCCCAGCCGGGGACCGTGGATGCCGGAACCGGGCTGGGCGACGTGGCCGCCGACCGCGATACGCGGCGCATCGCCCACTCCATCGGAGCGGCATTGCGGAGCTTTCGATAGAGCGGTCAGCTTTGCGGGCCGGCGGAGTTGGCGGCTTCCTCGGATGCCGCGGTCAGCCACGGCTCAAGGTCGCCGTCTCTGGTGAGGTCGGAGCGGTAGGCCATGACGGTGACCAGGTAGCGGAAGTGCACCCGGTTGCGCGAGTGGCGATAGTACTGGCGGCCCGGGATGAGGGGCCTGATGTCGGCTCCGTCCGGTTGGTGCCATGTGGTGAGGTGCCAGCGCGCGAGGCCGTTGAGGTAGTCGTACATGGCCCTGGCCGTGGCGGCGTCCGGGAAAGGGAAGATCGAGACTGAGACCCGAAGCGGACGGCCGGTCGCGGGACAGGAAGCCCGCTCTTCGTAGAGTCCCGCCATCACCTGCGTGCAACCGTGGGCGGTGATCTCCTCGAACACTTCTTTGGCGGTGAGCGGCCCATCGCCGGTGACCATTTGGCCGCACGGTCTGGCCCCGGCACCGACCAGGGTGAACTCGACGCCCTTCTCATCGGTGAACCTGCGGGCGAGCAGGGCGTCTGCGGTGAAGGGCGTCGAATCGGTGTCGCGGTTGTTCCAGGAAGCCGGGTCCAGGACGGGGCTGGTGTCGGTGTAGTCGAATCGGGTGTTCTCGGGCGGCGGGGATGTGGCACGGCCGGTGATCAGCATGTCGAGGACCTGGCGTGCCGTGGGACGCTCCGCGGGGTCCTTGGCCATGCACGCCAGGACGATGTCCAGCATGGGCGCGGCCAGGTCGCCGGTCTCGGGCGAGCCGGTCAGGACGCGT
Organism: Actinomadura sp. NPDC049382; assembly: GCF_040677125.1. Lineage (NCBI taxonomy): Bacteria > Bacillati > Actinomycetota > Actinomycetes > Streptosporangiales > Thermomonosporaceae > Actinomadura > Actinomadura sp. NPDC049382. The sequence goes on along the minus strand of NZ_JBFARO010000057.1, from coordinate 48,852 downwards.
TTGATGCGGGCGGCCTGGCTCGGGCTGGGGAACGCCTCGCCTCCGGTGGCCGCGTAGATCATGACCGCTCCCCAGGCGAACAGGTCCGCCGACGGCCCCAGGGTCGTGCCCTCCAGTTGCTCGGGAGCCATGTAGCCGACGGTGCCGATCCGGGTGGCCGAGGAGGTGTCGGCGTCCAGCACGCGGGCGATGCCGAAGTCGATCACCCGCGGGCCGTCCGGGCCCAGCAGGATGTTGGCGGGTTTGAGGTCGCGGTGCACCACCCCGGCCGCGTGGACGGCGCTGAGCGCGGTGATGGTCTGCACCGCGAGGCGCTGCAGGTCACCGCCGGTGCGGGGGCCGTGCTCGCGGACCGCCTGGGCCAGGGTGGGGCCGTCGATGTACTCGGTGGCGATCCAGGGACGGGGCGCCTCGGCGTCGGCGTCCAGGATCTCGGCCAGGCAGAAGCCCTGGACCCGGCGCGCGTTGACCAGCTCCTGGGCGAAGTAGCGGCGCACCTGGGGGTCGTTGGCCAGGTGCGGGTGCAGGAACTTGATCGCCGCTCGGCGTCCGGAGGCGTCCTGTCCCAGGTACACCGAGCCGAATCCGCCCGAGGCCAACTCCCGGATCAGGCGGAAACCGCCCGCCCACTGCTCAGCCAAGGCCGCTCCCCTCGCTCACCTGCTCCCACTCAGCGTGCCTGCCCGGGGATGGTCAGGTGTCGGTGGAGAAGCGGATGGCGGTCGGGGGAAGTTCTATGCCGGGCCAGACGCGCAGGCCGGGGCGCAGTTCGTTGCCTGGGCCCACCACTGCGGCGTCGCCGAGGACCACGCCGTCCAGGACGGCACCGGGGCCCACCCGGGCGCCTCGGCTCAGGACGGAGTCGCGGACGGTGGCGCCCTCGGCGACGAAGGCGTCCTCCAGGAGGACGCTGCCGGTCACCGTGGCGCCCGACTCGATCACGGCGTTGCGGCCCACGGTGGTGCCGCCGCGGACCACGGCGCCCTTGGCGACGCGGGCGCCGGAGAGCGTCAGGCGTTCGCCCGGGTCGCCGGGCATGGCGGGGGACGCGAGGGCGCCCATGACGAGGTCTCGCGAACCCTGCACGAAAGCCTCAGGGGTGCCGACGTCCAGCCAGTAGGCCGACTCGACGTGGCCCATGACCAGGGCGCCGGACGAGATCAGCGACGGGAACGTCTCGCGCTCGACGGAGACGACCTCGTCCTCGGGGATCGTGTCGATGGCGGAGCGGCGGAACACGTAGCAGCCCGCGTTGATCTGGTTCGTCACCGGATGCGGGGTCTTCTCCAGGAAGGCGGTGACGCGTCCGTCGGGGGAGGTCGGGACGCAGCCGAAGCGGGACGGGTCGTCGACCTCGGTGAGGTGGAGGGTGACGGCGGCGCCGGCCTCCTCGTGCAGCTTCACCTGGGCGCGGACGTCGTGGCCGGAGAGGATGTCGCCGTTCAGGATGAGGACGGGGTCGTCCGGGCCGCAGGTCAGCGCGCGCGCCGCGTTGCGGATGGCGCCGCCGGTGCCGAGCGGCTCGCGCTCGCTGACGTAGGCGAGGTCGACGCCGTAGGCGTGGTCGCCGAAGGCGGCCTCGAACATCTCGGCCCGGTAGGACGTCGCGAAGACGATCCGCTCGACGCCCGACGCGTGGGCCCGGGCCAGCTGGTGGGCCAGGAACGCCACCCCCGCCGTGGGCAGCAGGGGTTTCGGGGTGGAGATCGTCAGCGGGCGCAGGCGGGTGCCCTGGCCGCCCACCAGGAGGATCGCTTCCACTCGGTTCCTTTCTCCGGGTTGGAGAGAGAGCCTAGTGGGTGCGAGTGGCGGTGTATTGGGCGACCGCGCGCTGGTATGAGGCCATGTGGGCGGTCGCGGAGGCCGTCCAGGAGAACTCCTGCGCGCGGGTGTGCGCGGCCTCGGCCAGGTCGGCGCGGCGGGACGGGTCGTCGATGAGCGCGGTCAGGGCCGAGGCGATGCCGGCGGCGTCGGGCTCGGTGTAGGCGACCGCGTCGCCGCCGACCTCGGGCAGCGGGCCGCGGTGGGTGGTGAGGACGGGCGCCCCGCACGCCATCGCCTCCAGGACGGGCAGCCCGAAGCCCTCGCCGCGGCTCGGCAGCGCGACGACGAGGGCGCCGCCGAAGAAGCCCGGCAGGGACGGCCACGGCAGGTAGCCGGGGCGCAGCACGCGCAGCCCGAGCGGGACGGTGGCGAGGGCCGCGTCGACCTCGTCGTCCCAGCCGCCGCTGCCCGCGAGGACGAGGGCGGGCGGGTCGTCGCGGCCGGCGCAGGCGCGGGCCCAGCCGCGGATCAGGTTCGGGACGTTCTTGCGCGGCTCCAGCGCACCCAGGTAGGCGATGTAGGGGCGGCCGTGCAGGCCGAGCCGGTCGGAGACCTGCTTGACCTCGGCCTCGGACGGGCGGTGGAACACCTCGTGGTCGACGCCGTGGTAGGCGACGTCGATGTGCGCCGGGTCGGCGCCGAGGACGCCGACCAGTTCGTCGCGGGTCGCGCGGGACGGGACGATCAGCCGGGTCGCGCGGCGGGCGGCGCTGCGGGTCGCCGACTTGATGTACGACGTGCGCACCGGGTCGTGCTGCTCGGGCTCGGCGAACAGGGTGACGTCGTGGATCGTCACGACGGTCGGCAGGGCCGCGCCCACCGGCATCGTGTAGGCGGGCAGGTGGATGACGTCCGCGCCGACGCTCTCGGCGACGCGGGGCAGGCCCGACTGCTCCCAGGCGAGGCGGGACGCGCGATGCGCCAGCGTCGCGGGGCCGGCGACGACCCGGGCCCCCGGGACGAGGCCCTCATAGCGTTTCTCGTCCGCCCGCTGGCAGGCGACGGCGAGGTCGGCGCCCTGCGCGTGCAGGGCGGTCAGGAGCCCGTCCACGTACCGGCCGAGCCCGCCGCGGTCGGCAGGCACGGCGGTGGCGTCGAGGAGAATTCGAGGCGCCACGGTCCACTCCCCCATCCAGCGCGGTGGCGTAGATCACTCTTTACGTTCCGAGCCTACGCCCGCCGGGCGGGCGCTCGGGTGACCTCGTTCCACGCGATTCACGATGGCCCTCTTACCCGACCGCTATCTCTTACGCGCTTGAACGAGCACAATGCTGCCCTGCTCGTTCGGTGCCTTGCGGTCGGCGAGGGCGACGAGCGGGGTCAGCGGCGCGGCGGCGTTGAAGCCGACCTTGCCGCCGTAGGTGGAAAGCGACAGGTAGAGGCGCTCCGTGGCGGCCGTGCGGAACTGGTAGCTGTGCCGGACGAGGTCGAGGCCGCGCTCGTCCATCAGCTTGCGCAGGCTTTCGTGGGTGTAGGTGTGCTGCACGTGGTACTTGGCCTTGTGCGCGTCGCGCAGCTTCGGCCAGGCGTCGGCGCGGCTGAGGACGTCGGCGGACATGAAGATCTGGCCGCCCGGCTTCAGCACTCGCGCCATCTCGTCCAGGGACTTGCCGCCGTCGTCGAAGTGCTCGATCGCGCAGACCGACAGGACCGCGTCGAACGAGCCGTCGGCGAACGGCAGCCTGAGGGCGTCGCACTCGATCAGCGCGGGCGCGTGCGCGAGCGTCCGGCCGTAGGTCATCTTGCCGCGGGCGAGGTCGATCGAGACGGCGTCGGCGCCGCGCCTGCGCGCCTGCCCGGCCCAGTACCCGTCACCGCCCGCGACGTCGAGGACGCGCTTGCCGCGCAGGTCGCGTCCCATCCAGCCGAGCAGCGTCCCCGCCTCCCGGTACCGGCACACGTGCACCTGGTGCCCCATGAAGGCGACCACATCCGAAATCTTCATCGTCCCCAACTCTAGGCCGAGCGCGCGGGTGGGAGGCCGCGTTCGCCTACGCTGGGCGCGTGAAGATGAAGGTCGTCGCCGTGCGCGCGCTGCGGGTGCTGCTGGTGCTGCTGGCACTGGCGTTCTGCGGCTACAGCGTGGCGTCCCAGTGGGACGACACGGTCCGCGCGTTCCAGCAGATGTCCTGGGCGACGCTCGCCGCGGCGCTGGCCGCGGGGCTGGCGGGGCTCTTCGTCTGGATGCTCGGCTGGCGGGAGTTCCTCGCCGGGCTCGGGTCGCCGCTGCCGGTGCGCGCCATCTTCCGGATCTCCGGGATCTCCCAGCTCGGGAAGTACGTCCCGGGCAAGGTGTGGGCGCTGGTCACGCAGATCGAGATGACCCGCGAGCACAAGGTGCCGCCGGAGCGCAGCTTCGGCTCGACGCTGCTGGCGGTGGCGACGTCCACGGCCTGCGGGCTGGCCGTCGCGGCGGTCACGCTGCCGCTGACGTCGGCGGCCGCGCGGGACGAGTACTGGTGGCTGTTCCTGCTGGCGCCCGTCCTGCTGGTGCTGCTGCACCCGAAGATCGTGACGTGGGCGCTCGGGACGATGCTCAAGCTCATCCGCCGCCCGCCGCTGGAGCACCCGGTGAGCCTCGCCGCGACGCTGAAGGCCATCGGCTGGACGGTGCTCGGCTGGGCGCTGTTCGGCGTGCACACCTGGCTGCTGTGCATGGCGGTGGGAGGCGACGGCGCGGGCCTGCCGTTCGTCGCGACCGGCGCCTACGCGCTGGCGTTCGTCGCCGGGTTCCTGGTCTTCATCGCGCCGGGCGGCATCGGGGCGCGGGAGGCGGCGCTGACGGTGGTGCTGACGCCGGTGCTGCCGGCGGGCGCGCCGGTCGTGGTCGCGATCGCGTCCCGGGTGCTGCTGACCGCCGCCGACCTGATCAACGCCGGGGTCGCGTTCCTGCTGGGGCGTACGGCGCCGGACGCGGGGAATGAACCGCCCTCCGAGGCGCTTGTGACGGGTACGCAGCCTACGAAGGAGGGACCGTGACGGCCCCGATCACCGTGACCGACGCGACATTCGCGGACGAGGTCCTCAAGAGCGACATCCCGGTGCTGGTCGACTTCTGGGCCGACTGGTGCGGGCCCTGCCGCATGATCGCCCCGATCCTGGAGGAGATCGCGCAGGAGAAGGACGGCAAGCTCAAGATCGCGAAGATGGACTACGACGCGAACCCGAACACGCCGAACTCCTACGGCGTGATGGGCCTGCCGACGCTGCTGCTCGTGAAGAACGGCGAGGCCGTGAAGCAGATCGTCGGCGCCAAGCCGAAGCGCGCCCTGCTCAAGGAGCTCGAAGGCCACCTGTGAGGGTGTCGACGTAGGCGGCCCACAGCGGGCCGTGGTCGACCGGGCGGACGCCGGAGCGCAAGCGCTCCGGCTCCCCCGGCTCGTAGAAGCGGCGCAGCGCGCCCGCCAGTGACGCGACGTCGTCCGGCGCGCAGATCAGCCCGTCGACGCCGTCCCTGACCTGGTCGGCGAAGCCGCCCACGTCGGTGGCGATCACCGGCAGGCCGTGCTCGTGGGCCATCCAGACGTTCTGCGAGGCGGTCGCCGTCCGGTACGGCAGGACGAGCGCGTCGGCGGCGGCGAACAATCCCGGAACGTCGGCGGCGGGGACGTACCCCGGACGCAGTTCGACCCGCGAGGTCAGGTCGAGCGAGCCGATCAGCTCGCGGGTCTCGTCGAGCCCGCCCCAGAACTCGCCCGCGACGGTCAGCGACACGTCGTCCGGGCCTTCGGCGAGGGCGCGCAGCAGGACGTCCAGCCCCTTGTACGGGCGGACGATCCCGAAGAACAGCAGCCGCCGGCGGACCTTCTCGTCGCCCGGTGCGGCGGCCCCGCCCGACGGCAGGTGCGCGGCCATCTCCGCGACCCGCACGGGACGGCTCGTCAGACCGCGCGCGACCTCGGCCTGCGCCTCGGTGTGGACGAGCACGCCGTCCACCTTCCGCAGCAGGCGCTTCATCAGCGGCTCGTCGTAGGGCTTCCGCTCGTGCGGCAGGACGTTGTGGCACAGTGCCACCACCCGCGTCCCCCGCCGAATGCCCGTGAGAATCCCCAGGTAGGACGGCACCTGGACGGTGCTCAGCACCACGAGCACGACCAGGTCGTGCGAGCGCAGCGCGCGGCCCGTCCGCCACCAGCCGTCCGGGCGCCGCCAGTCGAGCCGGTGCCGGGTGCCGGGGAACGGCTCGCCCTCCGGCTCGGCGATCGTCTGCTGCCCCGGGTACAGGAACGACGGGTACTGCGCCCGCCACGACTCGATGGCGACGTCGTGCCCGGCCGCCGCGAGCCGGTGCGCCAGCTCGGTCGTGTGCCGGGCGCCGCCGCCCTTGTACGGGAACGCCGGCCCGACGATCGCGATGCGCATGCCGCTGGACGCCACCGCTAGACGTCGCCGCGGGACCGGACGATCAGGTCCGCGAGCAGCGCCAGCGACGCGATGATCAACCCGGTCACGAAGATCATGATGGTGTTGTTGGCGAAGTAGCCGAAGTGCACCACCATGTCGAACACGCCCTTGCCGAGCCCGATGAGGATCAGCCACAGCGCGGGCGGCATCAGCACCTTGAGCGGGTTGAAGTACATCACCATCCGCAGCACCTGCAGGATGTAGCGGTAGGCGTCCTTGGTGAAGTGGAACTTGGACTTGCCGGCCCGCTTGGCGTAGTCGATCGGCATGTACCGGACGGGGTGCTGGTTCGACAGGAACGCGATCGTGATCGTGGTGACGCAGGAGAACCCGGGCGGCAGCAGCCGCAGGTACGGCAGCGACACCTCGCGGCGGAACGCGCGCAGCCCGGAGTTCAGGTCCGGGATCTTGGAGTTGGTGAGCCGTTCGGCGATCTTGCGGATGAACCACTTGGCGGGAACGCGCAGCACCTTGTGCGTGCCCTCCTCGGTGGTGCGCGCCCCGACGACCTGGTCGATGGACGGGTCGGTGTCGAGGGCGTCGACGAGGTCGGGGATCCGCTCGTTCGGGTACGACATGTCGGCGTCCGTCCACACGACGATGTCGCCGCGGGCCTGCTGGGAGCCGATGCGCCGGACGGTGCCCGAGCCGCTGTTGTGCTGGAACGCCATCACCCGCATGTTCGGGAAGCGCGGCTCCGCCTCGCGCAGCCGGGCGAGCGTGTCGTCCGTCGAGCAGTCGTCGACGGCCAGCAGCTCGTAGGTCTTGCCGCTGGCGTCCATCGCCTTGCAGATGCGCTCGACCTCGGCGATCACGTGGTCCTGCTCGTTGTAGCAGGGCAGGACGATCGTGACGTGGACGGGCCCGGCCTCGGGTGCGGGCGCGGGCGCGGCTTCGGGCGCGGGCTCGGGCGGCGCGGCGGCCTCTGGCTGCGCGGCGGCCTCGGGCTGGACGGGCTCGGCCGCGGGCTGCGCGGCGGGCGCGGTCGCGGTCGCGGTCTCGGTCGTCGGCTCGGCAGACTGGGTGCTCACGCAGCGCGAGGATACTCGCCCCGCCGAACCTCGGCAGCCGCTAAGGCGCGGACGGCTCCGCGATCCAGACCTCCATGGACAGTCCCCACGTCCCGCCGGGGGGCTTGGTGAGGGTGCGCCCGTCCTGCCGCGTCCGCACGTGGAGGACGCGTTCCGGCGTGCCGTAGGGGGCGACCTGCTCCCGCTTCGCCGCCATGATCACCGGACGCCGTCCGGCCCCGGTGACGCCGGCGATGACGCGCCGCACGTCGGCGGTCGTGGCGCCGCCGCTCACCCGCGCGGCGGGCAGCCCGCACATGCCGCGCACGACCTGGAGGAACCGGTCGGCCGTGGACTGCTCGACCACCACGACGGAGCTGCGCGGCTTCAGCGCGTCGCACATGCCGCGCACGGCGCCGACCTCGTGCTGCTCGGTCCGCGTCACCAGGAACCCGCCGGACGTCAGCACGATCGGCACCAGCATCAGCGCGACGCCGATGACCGTGCCCCGGTTCACCATCTTCGGCCCGTACCCGACGCGGCGGACGCGCCGCACCGTCCACGCGCACGCGAACACGGTGAACAGCAGCAGTCCGGGGATGACCAGGCCGATCAGCCGCCGGGACGCCCACGGATGGTCGGGGGTGATGCCCGGCCGCAGCAGCACCTGCGCGGTCGTCCAGACGACCATCGCGTAGGGAAGCAGCCACTCCGGCGACTGCCCGCGCAGCAGACGCCGCACCAGCAGCGCCGCGCCGAGCGTCGCGAACAGCAGCGCGGGGACGCCGATGTACCAGACGACCCAGTAGAGCGACAGCTCCGAGTACTGGCGGGTGCCGTCCACCGGCAGGTGCTGGATGCGCTGGATCGTCTCGATGAACTGGACGTTCAGCTGGTCGTCGCGTGTGGCGGGCACCCGGCGGACGGTCTGCACCAGCGGCCGGACCGCGAAGCCCGCCATCACCAGCACGGTGAGGACGGCGGCGACCCCGGGCAGCTGGCCGCGCGCCACCGCCGTGCCGAGCCGCCGCAGCCGCGTGCCCGTGCGGTCCGCGCGCAGCAGCACGACCATGGCGACGGTGGCGACGAGGATCGCCGCGCTGATCGCCAGCAGCGGCTTCAGCGACGACCCCAGATAAGAGAGGTAGGGCCGCGACAGCGTGAACCCCTCGACCAGGCCCGCGGCCGTGCCGAGCAGCAGCCCGCCGGCGACCCAGTAGCCGGTGCGCCGCCTGCGCCCGATGAGGAGGCCGGCGAACACGAGCACCGGCAGGACGTCCCGCAGCCCGTCGATCCGGACGAGCACGATCAGCCCGAGCGCCGCGCCCGCCAGGAACGCCTTGAGGTCGGCGCCGCGCCCCTCGTCGCGGCGCATGTCGTACAGCAGCGACAGGCCGCCCAGCAGCAGGACGATCGCGGGCAGCTCGCTGAACGTGCTGCGCGAGACGTAGAGCATCGGCAGCGTCAGCGCGAGCAGCAGCGCCCCGGCGGGCGCCCAGCGCGGGCCGGCGAGCCGCGCGACGAGCCCGGCGAACGCGAGCACGCAGCACGCGCCGAGCAGCGGCGCCATCAGCAGGATGCCGTGGGTGCCGCCGAGCCAGCCGCCGAGCGCGAGGATCAGCGGCATGCCCGCCATGAACTGCGGGACGACCGCGCCGCCGTCCTGGTAGAAGGCGGGGCTGGCGAACCCGAGGACGGGGTCGGGCCCGCCGAAGGCCGCCGCCGACTCGGGGATGGGCAGCGACCCGTGCTCGGCCAGCCACGTCGCGAACTGGACGTAGGACGCCGGGTCGCGCCGGACGACGATCTGCTCCGCGCACATCACCACCTGGAGCACCAGGAACGCGACGGTGATCGCGAGGACGCTCCAGGTGACCCACCGCGGCACCGACTCCACGCCGCCGGGGGCGTTGAGGCTCCCCCGCTTCGCGGCTTCGTCCACGCCGGGACGGGAGCGCAGGCCGAACCACAGCACCGCGGCCGCGACCGGCACGAACAGCGCGATCGCCGGGACCGGCCGGAACACGCCCGCCAGCAGCAGCGGCAGCGACACCGCCAGCCACGCCACCACGAGCAGCGCCGGGGCGACCGTGACGCGGACGAGCAGCCGGCCAGCGTTCATCGTCCCGCCCCGAGTCGGTGTGCGCAGAAATGGTGTGTGCGGTGGTCGTCCACCCGTGCGGAGCGTAGCGGCACCCGGTGGGTGGTGGGCCTCGGGCGATCATGCGGGCATACGCTCGGGCCATGAGCGAACCCGACCCGGGCGCGGCCACGCCCGCCGAGCTGCTGCGGCGGCGGGTGGCGGACGCCCCCGCCAACCCGCTGGTCACCTTCTACGACGACGCGACCGGGGAGCGCGTCGAGCTGTCCGCGAAGACGTTCGACAACTGGGTCGCCAAGACGGCGAACTTCCTCGTGGACGGGCTCGGCGCCGAGCCGGGCACCCGCGCCGTGCTCGTGCTGCCGCCGCACTGGCAGACGGCGGTGTGGCTGATGGCCTGCTGGTCGGCGGGCGTCGTCGCCGAACCGGTCGACCCGGAGGCGGTGAAGGGCCGCGCCGGCGAACCGGTGGGCGGTTCCGGGCCGTACTCAGGTGGGGGGACGACCCCCCACACCCCCCGGAAGGGCCCTTACATCCTGGCGGCGGCTCAGGAGGTGCTGGACGACGTGGTCGGCGACACGGAGGCCGAGGAGATCGTCGGGCTGTCACTGCACGCGCTCGGCGGCCCGCTCGCCGACTGCCCGCCCGGCGTGACCGACTACGCCGACGAGGTCCGCGGCCACGGCGACCGGTTCACGGCAGGGCCTGAAGTGACTCCAGGAGCTCCCGCGCTCAGTGTGACAAAGACCACACTCGGCCAGGGCGAGCTGGTGGCCGCCGCCCGCGAGGCCGCCGAGAAATGGGAGCTGGACGCACGCGACCGCCTGTTGGTTGACGTGCCGTTCACCACACTGGAGGGGGTACTGGCGGGTCTACTCGCACCACTAGCCTCGGGTGCTTCCGTCATAATTCAACGAAACTTTGACAAAGCCATCCTAGATCAACGCCTGACCGTGGAGCATGTGACGGTGGTGGCCGGCACGCCGGGTCCGAATGACGGATCCGGGTCCCCGTACCGGCTCTCCTGACCTACGCTCTCCTTGCCCTCGTCCAGACCCCGACCCCGGAAAGCGGGCGATCCCGTGTGGGGGACCATCACCCCCCACGCCCCCAAGAACCGCTGAGACCCCGGACCACGGAGCCGATGAACAGCAATCCGATGTACATGGAGTACGTCGACGACGCCGATCCCCAAGCGGCGCCGCGACGCGGCTGGCGCATCCTCGGATGGGTGTGCATCGGGCTGTCGGCGGTCATGGTGGCCGGCTCCCTGACGGCCTACGGCCTGTACCGCAAGGCGTTCGGGAACATCTCGCACGAGGACGTCAACGCGCAGCTCGGCCCCAACCGGCCGAAGAAGCTGAACAGCGCGATGAACATCCTGCTCCTCGGGTCCGACACCCGCGCGGGGTCCAACGGCAAGTACGGGCGCGGGCTGAAGAACGAACTGCCCCGCTCCGACACGATGATCCTGCTGCACCTGTCGCCCGGCGGCGGGCAGGCGATGGGGATCAGCTTCCCCCGCGACCTGATGATCCCGATGCCGTCCTGCAAGGGCCGCAAGGGCGAGACGATCGCGGCGCAGTCCCGCGCCCAGATCAACTCGGCGTTCACCAACGGCGGCGCGGCCTGCGTCATCAAGACGATCGAGAGCATCTCCAACATCCGCATCGACCACTTCATGCAGGTCGACTTCACCGGGTTCAAGACGATCACCACGGCGGTCGGCGGCGTGCCGGTCTGCCTGCCGAAGGCGGTCAACGACCCGAAGTCCGGGCTCCGGCTGGGCAAGGGCCCGCACAAGATCAAGGGTGAGACGGCCCTGGCGTACGTGCGCGTCCGGCACGGCCTCGGCGACGGCTCCGACACCGACCGCATCAAGCGCCAGCAGAAGTTCATGGGCTCGCTCGCCAACCAGGCGATGAGCGCCGGCGTGCTCAGCAACCCGAAGAAGCTCTACACGCTGATGAACGCGGTCACCAAGTCGCTCACCACCGACGAGGAGCTGACCCCGGACGTCATGATGGACATCGCCCGCGAGATGCAGGGCATGACCTCCGGCAAGCTGCGGTTCGTGACCGTCCCGTCCGGCCCCGACCCGCAGGACCCGAACCGCGTCGCGCTCCGGGACGCCGCGCAGCCGTTCTTCGCGGCGGTCCGCAACGACAAGACCGTCCCGAAGGAGCCGAAGGCCGGGACGCCGAAGATCTCGCCGAGCCAGGTGCGGGTGCGCGTCTACAACGGCAGCGGCGTCCAGGGGCAGGCCGGGCGCGTCGCCGACGACCTGGAGTCGCAGGGCTTCCAGGTGACGGTCGGCGGAAACGCACCGGCCGCCACCCCGGCCACCAAGGTGTTGTACGGTGCCGGTGCCGACCAGCAGGCCCAGACGCTCGCCGATCTGATCCCGAGCAAGCCCCAGCCGACGGCGCGCAAGGGCGGCACGCCGGGCGTCGTCGACCTCGTCGTCGGGCGGAACTGGACGGTCCTGAAGAGCGCCGGCGCCGGCATCCCGAAGCAGGAGGGCGAGATCCGGGCCAGCGACAACATCTGCGACACCTGACCCCGGACGGCCTCATGACCTACCCCAGCCGGCCTCCCGGAGCCGAGCCGCCTCCCGGAGCCGAGCCGCCCCCCGCCCACGAACCGCAGGCGCCCCTCGGCGCGGCGGTGCCCCCCGCTCCCCGGGCGCCGGGCACGGCGGCCATGGCGCCGCCCGCGCCGGGCACCGCGCCGCCCGCCCCCGGCACGCCGCCGAGCAGCGCGGCGGGCAGTGCGGCGGGCGCGGCCTCACCGGGGCAGGGCGCGCGCCCGCGCAAGCCGCGTGACCCCTTCTTCGACAACGCCAAGTACTTCGCGATCCTGCTGGTGGTCGCGGGGCACGTCATCGCCAACATCCGGTCGGACGTGCCGATCGCCAAGGCGCTGTACCTGTTCATCTACATGTTCCACATGCCGCTGTTCATCGTGATCACCGGCTACCTCTCCCGGAACTGGACGTTCTCCACCGGCAAGGCGCGCAAGCTCATCACCCACGTCGGCGTGCCGTACGTGGTGTTCGAGGTCGCGTACGAGCTCTACGCCTGGCTGGGCAAGGGCGGCGAACTCACGATCAGCCTGCTGAAGCCGTACTGGCTGATGTGGTTCATGTGCGCGCTCTTCCTCTGGCGGCTGTCCACCCCGGTGTGGCAGCAGATCCGCTGGCCGCTGGGCATCGCCCTGCTGTTCGCGCTGCTGTCCTACATGAGCGATCTCGGCGGGACGTTCAACATCCACCGGGTGCTCGGGCTCCTCCCGCTGTACGTGCTCGGCCTCACGCTGAAGCCCGAGCACTTCGAGCTGCTCAAGAAGCCGATCGCCCGGCCGATCGGCGCCGCGGTGCTCGCCGGCGGGCTGGCCATGGCGTACTTCGCCAAGGACCGCATGACGGAGAACTGGGTCTTCTGGAAGACCCCGTACGAGGACCTCGGCGTCAACAACGTCACCGGCACCGTGATGACGCTGGCGATGTTCAGCTGCGCGACGGTGCTGGTCGCGGCGTTCCTCGCGGTCGTCCCGCGCGGGCGGCACTGGTTCAGCGCGCTCGGCGCCACCACGCTCTACACGTACCTTTTGCACGGGTTCATCATTCGGCTGCTGGACTACCTCGATTGGTGGGAGTTCGCCTGGATGCACACCGTTCCGGGGACGATCATTCTCCTCGGCGCGTCCGCCGTCCTCGGCACCGTGCTGTGCAGCCCGCCGGTGGTGCGGTGCATGAGCTGGGCCATCGAACCCAAGATGACCTGGGCATTCACGTCCCTGCGCCGTCCCGCCGGGCGCGGCCCGGCCGGCAAGGGCGCCAAGCGTGCGGCCGGCGGGCAGGCCCGTTAGCCCGCCGGGCGGCGCCCCCCGCCGAGACGAATCTCGTGTTGTGCCATGTCGGATATCATCAACTCGGCCTTATCCGCCTCTTAATCCCGCAGTGAAGCGGATTTCACCATCCCGCCACAATTTGGCGCTCGTCCCCCTGGGGAGAACCGGTTGTCACCGCTGCTGAGCATCGTCGTCCCGTTCTACAACGTCGAGGCCTATCTGGAGGCCTGCCTGGAGTCCGTCGCCCAGCAGACGCTGAGCGACCTCGAGGTCGTCATGATCGATGACGGCTCCACCGACGCGAGCGCGACGATCGCCAAGGAGTTCGAGACCCGCGACCCCCGCTTCCGGCTGGTCCGCCAGGAGAACCAGGGCCTCGGCCTCGCCCGCAACGCGGGCCTGCCGCACACCTCGGGCCGCTACCTCGCGTTCATCGACAGCGACGACATCATCCCCCGGTACGCCTTCGACCTGATGGTCGGCTCGCTGGAGGAGACCGGCTCCGACATCGCCTGCGGCGCCGTGCGGCGGATCGGCATCAACGGCCTGCAGCGGTCGGCCATGCACGACGACATCTTCCCGATCGACCGCAAGGGCACGCACGTCCGCAACTTCCCCGAGCTGCTGTGCGACCGCACCGCCTGGAACAAGGTCTTCCGCCGCGCCTTCTGGGACAAGCACGACTTTAAGTTCCCCGCCGGGCTGTACGAGGACATCCCGGTGACGATCCCGGCGCACGTCCTCGCCTCGAAGGTGGACGTCCTGCGCGAGGTCGTCTACCACTGGCGCATCCGCGAGACCGGCACCCGCTCGATCACGCAGCGGCGCACCGAGCCGGGCAACCTCGCCGACCGGATCCGCTCGGTGCGCGCGGCCTCCAGCTTCCTGGCCAAGAACGCGCCGGACCTGAAGGACGCCTACGACCGGTCGGCGCTCGCCGACGACATCCGGATCTACGTCAACGTCGTCGACCAGGGCGACGACGCCTACCGCGAGTCGTTCCTCGCGCTCGTCAACGAGTTCCTCGACGAGATCGACCCGAAGCTCCTCAACGACCTCGCCGCCATCGACCGGCTGAAGTTCCACGCCGTCCGCGAGCGGCTGATGGACGAGCTGATCGACATCGTCTCGTTCGCCAAGAGCAACCCGATGCGGCACAGCGCGATCCAGCGCGAGGGCGGCGGCGACACCTGGTACGGCGACTACCCCTACCTCGGCGACCCGCGCTTCCCCGACCACCTCTACGCGCTGTCCGACGAGCTCAAGCTGCAGACCGGCGTCGACGAGATCATGTGGCACAACGGCCGGCTGCGGATCGAGGGCCACGCCTACATCGACCGGATGGACGCCCCCGGCCCCGACGACAGCACGATCGAGGTGGAGTTCCGCAAGCGGCGGATGGTGCTCGTCCCGAAGATCCTGCGGCCGAAGCCGGAGCGGATCCGGCGGCCCGACGTCACCGCGCAGAGCGGCCAGGCCACCGCCTGCCACGACTGGTCCGGCTTCGCCGTCGAGATCGACCCCGCCCAGCTCGGGTCCAACGAGGGCACCTGGCACATCTTCGTCACGGTGACCACCCACGGCATCAAGCGCCGGGGCAGGCTCACCACGCCGCGCGGCGCGGGGCTGTGGCCGCCGGACCGCGAGGTCGCGCCCGGGATGCTGATCAAACCCAAGTACACCCAGGCCAAGGAACTGATCGTCGGCGTGCAGCCGGTCCGCGCCCTGGTGACCGACGTCAAGGTGGACGGGGAGCGGCTGCTGCTGTCCGGCCGGGTCCGGCAGGCCGACGCCGCCTACGTGCGCAAGGGCGAGATCACCGCGGCGTACCGGCAGGGCACCACGACCGTGTCGTGGCCGATGACCGTGACGAAGGACGCCCCCGCCGGGCACCTCGGCTTCACCGCCGTCGCCGACCTCAGGGACCTCGCCGAGGGGCTGGGCGCCGGGGGCGCGGCCGCCGGCGGCACGGCCGTCACCGACAGCATCGAGTGGGACTTCTCCCTCACCGCCAAGGGCGAGGACAGGCTGCGGCTGGCCGTCGAGGCCGACCTGCTCGACCTGCGCGCCGACGTGGCCGGCCGCGAGTACGACGTCATCGCCACCAACTACGGCAACCTCACGCTGGTCGAGCGCGCCCCCCGGCCCACGATCACCCGGGTCGAGTGGCTGGACGGCACCACGATCCGGGTGACCGGCACCAGCGCCGACGAGGGCACCCGCCCGGACCGGCTGATCATGCGCCGCCGCCGCACGTCCGACGTCCACGAGGTGCCGCTCAGCTGGGACGGGCCGGCGTTCACCGCGCTGCTCAACGCCCGGCGCGAGAGCGGGTTCCCGCTGCCGACCGGCCGGTGGGACCTGTACGTCCCCGGCGAGCACGGCGAGATCAACATGGGCATCGACCGGGCGACGCGCAAGGCGCTGCCCGAGCCGCGGTTCGTGGGCGTGCACGAGCTGTCGCTCCAGTCCCACCGCGGCGACCTGCTCCACCTCTGGATCCGGACGGCGCTGAGCGACGACGAGCGCGGCCCCTACGCGCAGCGCAGGCTGCAGCGGCACTACTACTCCTCCGCCAACACCGCGCCGCTGCGCGACCTGGTGGTGTTCGAGAGCTACTTCGGCCGCCAGTACTCCTGCAACCCGCGGGCCGTCTTCGAGGAGATGCAGCGGCGCGAGCCGGGGCTGGAGTACGTCTGGTTCACCGCCGAGGGGCAGTTCGACGTGCCCGAGGGCGCCCGGACGGTGCTGCGCGGCACCCGCGAGTACTACGAGCTGTCCGCGGCGGCGCGCATCGTCGTGAACAACTGCCTGCAGATGCAGGGCTACGCCAAGCGGCCCGGGCAGGTCTACCTCCAGACCTGGCACGGGACGCCGTACAAGCACATCGGCTACGACCTGGTGAAGAACGGCCGCATCGCGAGCAACACCACCAAGCTCAGCCGCTACGAGGAGGACGTCCCCCTCTGGGACCACCTCATCTCGCCGTCCGCGCACGTCACCGGCATGCTCCGGCAGGCGTTCCGGTACGAGGGCGACGTCCTGGAGGTCGGCTACCCGCGCAACGACCTGCTGTTCGCCCCCGACCGGGAGGAGCGGGCGCGGCGGGTGCGGGAGCAGCTCGGCGTCCCGCACGGGCGCCGGGTCGCGCTCTACGTCCCGACCTGGCGGGAGGACATCTGGCTCACCCGCGGGCGGCAGGCCGAGCTGGTGCTGGACACCGCGCGCCTCACCGCGGCGGTCGGCGACGAGTACACGATCCTGGTGCGCCAGCACCACATGGTCGCCGACCGGACGGCCGGCATCGGCGGCGACGTCATCGACGTGACCCGCCACCCCGACATCACCGAGCTGTACCTGATCGCCGACGTGGTGATCACCGACTACTCCTCGGTGATGTTCGACTTCGCCGCGACCGGCCGGCCGATCCTGTTCTTCACCCCGGACCTGGAGTTCTACCAGGAGGAGCTGCGGGGCACCTACTTCGACCTCACCGCGGAGGCGCCGGGCCCGCTGCTGCGCGAGGTCGACGAGGTCGCCGACGCGCTCCGCGACCTCGACGGCGTCACGTCGACCCACCTTCGCGCCTACACGGCGTTCCAGAACCGCTACTGTGCGATGGACGTCGGTCAGGCGGCCGCGCGGATCGCGGACCGGCTGCTGGGTTGACGATCATCGGTGACAAGTCGGCAACGACGCGCCGGGCCCGCTCCCGGGGGGAGTAGATTCTCCCTTCGGGAGCGGGCCCGGGCGCGTCATCGTCCCTTGTCAGCGGCCGGTTCCGCGTCTGCCACCCCGCGGCCGGGGCCCGGATCTCCCATCACGAAAGGACGGCTCTTCAATGGCGGACTTCACGCTCGACGACGTCCGGCAACGGACGTACAAAGCGCGTGACGCATGGTGGACGGTCCTGCTGGTCGACCCCCTCGCCTCCCGGCTGGTCAAGTTCACCGCCAACCGGACACGCATCACCCCCAACCAGCTCACCGTCGGAGCTCTGATCCTCGGCCTGGCCGCCGGCGCCTGTTTCGCCGTTGCCACCCCGCTCTGGCTCGTCGTCGGCGCCCTGCTCTACCACCTGTCGTTCACGCTCGACTGCATGGACGGCAAGATCGCCCGCCTGAAGGGCACCGGCTCGGTCTTCGGCGCCTGGCTCGACTACATCTTCGACCGCGTCCGCGTCCTCGCCTGCGCCATCACGCTGATGGCGGGCCAGTACCACAACACCGGGAACACCGCCTACATCTGGACCGGCCTCGCCGTCGTCTTCCTCGACATGCTCCGCTACATGGACGCCCTTGAGATCTACAAGGTGCGCAACCAGATGCGGGCGACGCTGCGCACCGCGCAGGAGAGGGCGCAGGAACTGCTGGACGAGGCCGCCCGGGCGGAGGGCGGGCCGTCCGCGGCGGCCGCGGCCGACGACCGGCTCCGCTCGGCGCAGGCCGACCTGGAGCCCTCCGAGGCCGACCTGGAGGACCAGGTCGTCGCGGAGAACCCGAACATCGCGCTGCAGCAGGGGTTCAACCAGCGGTTCCCGTGGTACGCCCGGATCCGCAACGTGCTGATGCGCGGGCGCATCCGGCCGCACCTGATCAGCGGCATCGAGTTCCAGATGGGCGTCTTCATCGTCGCGCCGCTCATCGCGGCGGTCGTCTCCGGCGCGGTGATCCCCGTGGTGGCGGTCAGCGCGGCCGGCATGCTCTTCTTCGAGTTCGTGATCATCTACAAGTTCTGGCTGTCCAGCCGGGACTACGGCCGCAAGCTCGCCGATGTGCAGGCCGTCATCGCCGAGCAGGAGGCCCGATTTCCCGAGCGGGCGCAGGTGAGCGCCGGTCAGCAGGCCTGACCGGACGGCGCCGGATCCAAGGACGTCCCCTGGGAACCCTTCCCGGGGGACGTTTCCTTTTCCCCGTCGCTCGGCTCGGCCCCGGACCCGTCGTCCTTCTCCGCGTCCTTCGCCGCGTCCGGACCCGCGTCCTCGGCCTTGTCCTCGGACTTGTCCTCGGTCTCCGGGGCCGTGACGGGGGCGGGGGCGGGCGGACGGCGGGCGAACGCCAGGCCGGCGGCGAGCGCGGCGAAGGGCATCGCGGGCAGCACGTACCGGTAGTCGAAGTCGGCCGTCGCCGCCGGGACCACCAGCAGCGCGAGCCCCGTGCCCCAGGGCAGCAGGACGGCGCCGCCGAGCCGCCGGATCCGCAGCAGCAGCCCGATCAGCCCGATCAACATCATCGCGCCGAGCATGGGGCCGCGGACGTAGAAGCGGTCCTGGTAGTCGCGCATCCATTCGGCGTAGGGGTCCACCACGCGCGGCTGCGCCGTGTCGCCGCCGTAGGGGTAGGCGACCATGGCGTCCCAGTCCCGGAGGACCGCGCCCACCGGGAACTCGTACTCGTCGGCCGTGATGCGCGTCGGGTAGGGATGGCGCTCCCATTCGAACGCGCGGAGCGTGTCCCGCAGGACGGTGTCGAGGTAGGCGCCGGGCTGCTCGCGGATGGCCTCCTTGGCGAACTCGCCCGCCAGCTCGTTGGCCCGGGGGTCGCGGATCCCGTCGGGGAACTGGCGGAAGGGCGAGTCGTTCCCCCACAGCGCCCTGAAGGCCGGGGCCGCGCCCCGGCGCTCCGGCAGGTGGTCGCGGCAGAACGCGGCGACCTCCGGGTCCGGCTTCATGACGGTGCAGTCGGCGAAGTCGACCGTGCGGCCGTACAGCCAGACGTTGCTCGTGTTCGTCATGGCGAACTGGCCATGGGCGGAGTGGAACCACGACATGTAGGCCACGACCGGGATCACGGCCGCCGCCACCGCCGCCGTGACGGCGCGCCAGCCGGCCCGCCGCACCAGCATGCAGAACACCACGACCAGCAGCATCGGCAGCCCGACGGAGCGGACGAGCGCGCCGCAGGCGACCAGCAGGCCCGCCAGCGCCCCGGTCCACCAGCTCATCCGCTCCCGCCACAGGACGACGGCGACGGCGGCGAACAGGACGACCGTGAACAACCCGTCCGCCATCAGCAGGTGTTCCAGCTCGATCTGGTAGGCGTCGTACAGGACCGGCACGCTCACCGCGGCGCCGACGAGACTCGCCGGCCACCACCAGCGCCGCGCTCCCGCACGGACGGCCCGCCACACCAGGACGTAGACCAGCACGCCGGTGAGGAGGCCGAGCAGGTGCTGCGTCCACAGCAGGACCGTGAAGCTGTGGAACGGGCCGAGTGCCCAGAGGAAGAGCGAGTACCCGCTCGGCCGGAGGACCGAGGGCTCCAGGTCCAGCGCGCCCTGCAGATAGGTCGCCGAGTCACCGAACCACAGGGGGGACGGGTAGCCCTTCATCGCGACCCAGCGGACCGCGAACGCACCGGCCAGCACGACCAGGAAGAGCCCATGGACGAGCAACGACCGTCCGGCGGCTCGCAAAAGCACGGGCAATTTCGGACGCTGTCCCATCGTCTCCCCGCCAGGATCGCCTTGCGGCACCACGTTATGCCACCGACCCGGACCCCCAAGTGGAGTCCGGGTAAATCACCTGATGAAGGACGGGCGCGCGCAGGAACGCCCGTCCGGCCGCCGCGTCAGCCCTTGGCGGCGGTGAGATCGGCGAAGAGCCGCTCCCACATGTCGCCGATCACGTCGGGGCCGTACCGCGCGGCCGTCTTGCGGGCCCCGGCGGCGAGGTCGCTCCGCAGGTCCGCGTCCGCGATCACGCGGCTCAGCTCCGCCGCCAGCGCGTCGGTGTCGCCGGTCGGCACCAGCAGGCCGTCCTGGCCGTGCGTCAGGATCTCGCGCGGCCCCACCGGGCAGTCGAAGCTCACCGCGGGCAGGCCGCAGTTCAGCGCCTCCAGCAGCACCATCCCGAAGCCCTCCGACCGCGAGCTCATCGCGAAGATCGACGCCTTCGCGAGCTCCTCGTCCAGCCGGGTGGTCGGGCCCATGAGGAACACGTGGTTGTAGAGGTGCAGGTCCAGGACCATCTTCCGGAGGCGCTCCTCCTCGGCGCCGCCGCCGAAGATCCGCAGCGTCCAGTCGGGGTGCCGCTCGACGACGGTCGCGAACGCGCGGATCATCTGGTCGAAGCCCTTGGCGCGGTCCAGCCGGCCGGCCGAGACCACGACCTTCCGGCTCAGGTCGGACTGCGGGACGTCCAGCGAGTGCAGCGGGTTCGGGATCCGCGCGATGCGGCCCATCCCCGGGAACGCCTCCGAGTACGAGGCGTGGTCGGCCTCGGTGAGGGTGACCAGGGCGTCGAAGTCGGGGTAGGCGGAGTCGATCGCGGCCCGCCACTCCTTGTTGTGCCAGGACAGGTGCGCGTGCTCCTGCACGACCCGGACCAGCCCGGGGTCGCTGAAGTGCTTCGCGATCAGCGTGATCGTCGGGCGCGTGCAGACGAGGATGCCGTCGTCGACGGTCCGCAGGTACTCGATGAGGGCGTTCACACGGGCGCGGCTCTCGGCCGTCGCCGCCATCTTCTCCGGGAACAGCGAGTGCCAGGAGGTGTCCTCGGCGGCCGGGTCCCGCGGCGTGTGGTCGACGCCGGGACGCCCGTCCACGAGGGGCTTCAGCCGCACCCGGGGATCGAGGTGGAACGGGAGGTCGTCGCTCGAACGCCACATGGTGACGAGGTCGACCTCATGGCCGCGCTCCACCATCGTGTTGGCCTGGGTGAAGATCGTGCGGACGGTCCCGCCGACCCCGTGGGCGTTGTAGAGCAGGTAGGTGATATGCAAGGGGTCCCTCACCGCTGGCTCTGGTCGCGGCGTGCGCACCGGATGGACAGGTGGTCGCCGTCGGTGTAGTAGGGACGGACGGCGACCTTCGCGGAACCTTCGACCGTCTGCTGCGGGAAGGTGACGATCTGCTTCTTGCCGGGCATGTCGTCGAGGTGGCGGCCCAGCCGGAGCGTGACGTCCCGCTCGTCGGCCACCGTGACGAGGTACAGGTCCCACAGCTCCTTCGGCGGCGCGTCGCGCGGCGCGAACATCTCCAAGGGGATCTCCACCTCGAAGCCGCTGCCGTCGGTCGCCGCCGGGATCGTGAGCACCGCGGGGGACGGCGCCCCGCCCGCGATGGCGCGGGCCTTGTTCAGCACCCGCCGGCCCAGCGAGGGGCGTGCGGCGTTCTTGCGCGTCCGGGACGCGAGCCGCAGCCGCCACCGCGCGCCCTCCGGCACGGGTGAGGACACGACCTCGCCTTTGATCACGATACGGCCGTCCCGGGGCCATACCTCGGAGATCTCCGCATGCGCCATGGTCCCGCCCCCTTCCGCTGGATTTCGAACGACCCGCCGCGCCGCCATCGGGGCCGCACCGGCCCCGGGCCTCGGACCAAGATCTTAATGGTCAAGATCCCGATAAATGACAGGTCGCTGCAAAATACCTCACTCTGGAAGCTGACCGGCATTTCGCGGCGGTCGCGACCGTTGGGGGCACGGAGCGCGACGAAAAAGTGACTCCGGCGATACCATTCCGCCATCGCGAAAGGGCGGATCTCCGGTGGCGGGCCTCACGCTCGGCGAAGCCCGCGACCGGGGGTGCCGCCACGCGGGACGTCCGCGGGCGGCACCTCCTGATGGTCCGCGGGGGGCGTTCAGTCGCGCCAGGCGAGCGCCTTCGCGTTCCCGCCGACGAGCCGCCCGGTGCCGGTGCCGTGCTGGACGACCTGGAACCGGACCCGCCGGCCCGAGCTCACCGCGTCCGCCGGCAGCGAGTAGTTGATGTAGGTGCTCCCGTCGGCGGCGACGTACTCGGCGATCGGCCCGTTCTCCTCGTTCCCGTCCGAGTCGGCGCGCTCGACGGCGCGCGCCTGCACCCGGGTGCCCGGCGGGACGTCCTCGATCCGCACGTTGGCGTTGAGCGTGTACCGCGCCGGGCCCTCGACCACGGACGGGCCGCCCTCGTTGCGGTGGTGGTGGCCCGAGTCGGAGTACTCGTAGTCCCACCTGACCGTGACCCACTTGCCCGGCGGCAGGTTCTGCGCGTCCTTGACCCCGACGCTGACGTATTCCGGCATGTCGTCCTCCTCGTCGCTGCGGTCCGGTCCTCGGCGCTCACACCGGAGCAGGGCACGACCCTACGACGACACCAAGGTCGATCGCTGCCATTCTCCGGCGATGGCCGTGCGGGTGAAGGACGACATGGTGATCCGAACGTCCGTCTGGTGGTGCCGGCCGTCCGTGCCGGTGCGCGCAGCTCACCTCCCGGAGGGCGTTGGCCTCCCTGCCAGGAGGTCCGTCCACTGGCGGCAGACTTCGGGCAGGGCGTAGGCCGCCTTGACCTGCTCTCTCGCCAGCTCGGCGTCCTGCTGCCAGCGGCCGAGGGAGACGGTCGTCGCGATGGACGCCGCCATCGCCGACGGGCTCTCGTGGATCCAGCGGGCGTCGTAGATCGTGTCGGCACCGGGCCAGTTCAGCAGCGCCGGGACGGCACCGGACGCCATGCCCTCGGCCGGGGCCAGGTGGAAGCTCTCGTCGTCGCTGGTCGACAGGACGAAGCCGATGCGGCGCAGCCAGGACGCCACATCGCGGCCGTAGCTGTCGAAGACGACGCCGCCGGAGAGCAGCCGCGACCGGCGGATGCGCCGGAACGCCTTCTCGTAGTGGTCCCGCTCCTCCTCCTTCTGCCAGATCCACCAGTACTCCCAGGGGAGCTTGGACTTGACGAAGAGGGTGAAGCGCGGGTCGTCGCGGCGGAGCTCCTCGAGGACGTCCAGCGCCAGGTCCAGGCGCTTGCGGGACGGGGCGATGCCGATCATCCCGAGGTGGTGCTCGGCGCCGGGGAGCTTGGCGCGGTCGAGCTGGGCGTCGTCCACCCAGTTCGGGACCGTGACGACCTTCGCGGCCGGCCAGCCGGTCATCTCGCGGGTGAGGTCGCTGTAGTGGGGGCTGACGCAGACGACCTGGTCGACCGCGTCGATGTCGAGCTGCTTCGGCCAGGCCGCGTACAGCTCGAAGCGGTGCAGGCGGACGACCAGGCGCTGGTCGGGGCGCTTGCGGCCCGCGAACCACAGCGCGTTGGGGCCGCACCATTCGCAGATGATGACGTCCGCCCAGTCGACGAGGTCCTGGCTGCGCTGCTCGTCGTGCGCCTTGAGCGCCGCCCAGTGGTCGACGCGGACCTCCATGTCGGAGCGGGAGCGCAGGTAGTCGAGCAGGCGGGTGAAGAACTTCAGGTCGTGGCCCGCCACGCCCACCCGCAGCGGGCGCTCCTTCACCGCCAGGACGCTCTCGGACGGCTCCGGGAACGCCTGCGCGAGGTGGCCGCGCAGCCGTTCGGCGGCGGCGTCGAGGGTGAACCCGGTGGCGGCCGCGCGGCAGCGGTCGGCGGCGAGGGTGTAGACGTCCGGGTTCTTGCCGATGAGGGTGAGGGCGTCCAGGACGTCGTCCTCGGTGGCGGCGAACAGCGGGTAGTCGGTGCCGAGGAGCCGCTCGTGCATGGGCGTCCGGTTCAGGACGACCGGCACCCCGAGCGTGCCGCATTCCAGCACCTTCGTGGACAGTTCCAGGCTCGCGTCCATGGACGCGTCGCGCCAGGACAGCCCGACGTCGCAGCCCGCGGTGAGGCGCATCGCCTCGGCGCGGGGGTGGCCGCCGTGCCAGACGACGCCCTCGCCGGTCTCCAGCGCGGTCCGCATCCGGGGCGCGAAGCCGGGGTCGGCGGGGTCGTCGTGGACCTTGTCGCCGACCATGTGGAGTTCGGCGTGGACGCCGCGCATGGCGAGCAGGCGCGGCAGCGACGTCATCTCGTAGGTGTTCCAGCGCGGCGCGAACTTGCCCGTGTAGACGAGCCGGAGCGGCCCCTCGGGGGCGCCGGGGGCGCGGGTCTCCAGGCCGTCCGGGAGGACGACGACCGGCGGGAACAGGACGCTCTTGCCCGCCGTCGCGGGGACGGCGCTCTCCAGGAAGCCGCGCAGCTCCTCGGTCTGGCAGAGCAGGACGCGGGAGGCGTCCGCGATGCGGCGCAGGCCGGCCTTCGCGGCGGCGTCGAACTCGCCCGCCGACTGCGGGACGTCGGTGAGGTACGTCCAGAGGCGTCCGGCCAGCGGGCCGGCGGCGAGGGTGCCGGCGAGCCGGCGGCCCCGGACCACGACCAGGTCGTGCGGGGCCTCCTCGTCGACCCGGGCGAGGACCTCCGCCGCCCGCCCCGGCGCCATCGGCGCGTCGGCGAGCCCCTCGGCGTGCGGGCTGCGGACGGTGACGCCGGGCAGGCCGCGCAGCGGGTCGACGAGCCGCCCGGTGCGCACGGGCGCCTTGAGGACCAGGGTCACCTCGCAGCCGGCGCGGGCGAGTGCCTGGACGATGCCCTGGGCCCAGATCGCCGATCCGTCGATGATGTTCAGGTCGACGTCGCCGTAGACGAGGGCACGTGGTCGCACGGTGGTTCCTTTCAACGGGCCGGTGCCGGGGCGGTGCCGGCGTCCTCGGCGATCTCGGCGAGCCGGCCGGGGGCGGTGGCGGTCGCGTCCCAGGGCAGCGCCGCGAGGGTCGCGGGCGGCGCCGCCCCCCACAGGACGCGCGGGAGCCCGCGGGCGGCGGCGATCTCGCGGATCCCGTGCAGCGCGAGGTCCCGGTCGTACATGCCGGGCACGCCCAGGTACGCCCAGGGGCCGCCGGGTTCGCCGGCCTCCGCGTCCACGACGAGCAGGTCCGCGTCGGCGGAGCCGAGCGCGATCGCCGCGTCGTGCGGGTAGAGCGGGATGACCTTGGCGTGCTCGGCGAGCAGCGCCGCCGTGGCGGGGCTCAGCACGCCCGCGACGATCAGTCCGTCGCAGGGGTTGGCGACGAGGAGGCGGTCCTCGGGCCGGTCGACGCGGTCGGGCTGGACGCCGCCGCGGCCCGGCCCGGATCCCGCCGCCACGGGCGCGTTCCGTTTGCGCCACAGCCGGTACAGCTCCTTGGGCAGCCGCTTGCCGCGCTTGGGGTTGCGCGCGGCGCCGGCGACGAGCCGCCCGAACTGGACGGCGGTGGACGCCTCCAGCGCGGCGATCCGCCGCTCCAGCTCCGCGACCCGCGCCTCGCGCTCGCGCAGCGTCGACTTCAGCCGTCCGAGCTGCTGGTACGCCTTCGCGTCCTTGGCGTCACTCACCCAGATACTCCATGATCACTTCGGCGATGCGGGGACCGGCCTTGCCGTCCCACAGGGGCGGGGTCCGGTCGCGCTTCGGCGGTCCCGACTCCAGCGCCTTGCGCGCGGCGGGCACCAGTTCCTCGAAGGTGACGAGGCGGTTCGTGCCGTGCGTGATGGTGATGGGCCGCTCGGTGTTCGGCCGGACGGTCAGGCACGGCACCTCGAGGATCGTCGTCTCCTCCTGGAGGCCGCCCGAGTCCGTGACGACCGCCGCCGCGCCCCGGACCGCCGCGATGAAGTCGATGTACCCGAGCGGCTCCAGGAGGTGCACGCCGGCGTGGTCGTCCAGCCCGGCGGCCAGCAGGTTCGCCCGGCCGCGCGGGTGCACGGGGATGACCAGGTCGGCGAGGTCGGCGACGCCGTGCAGGTGCCGGACGAGCGCGGCGGCCGTCTCCGGCGCGTCCACGTTCGCGGGCCGGTGCATGGTCGCGAGGACGTACCGGTCCGGGAGGCCGTGCTCGGCGCGCACCCGGCCGGTGTCGAAGGAGTCGAGGTTCCCGAGCAGCGTGTCGATCATCGGGTTGCCGACCAGGTGGGTCCGGGACACCGGGACGCCCTCGGCGGCCAGGTGCCCGATGCCCTCGGGGCTCGTGACCAGGCACAGCGCGGAGAGCTGGTCGGTGATCCGCCGGTTGACCTCCTCCGGCATGGTCATGTCGAAGCTGCGCAGCCCGGCCTCCACGTGGGCGACCGGGATGTGCAGCTTGGCCGCGACGAGGGCGGCGGCGATGGTGGAGTTCACGTCGCCGTACACGATGACCAGCGCGGGTGAACGGCTCGTGAACTCCCCCTCCAGGCCGATCATGAGGGCGGCGGTCTGCTCGGCGTGCCCGCCGGAGCCGACGCCGAGGTTCACGTCCGGCTCCGGAAGCCCCAGTTCGTCGAAGAAGATCTCCGACATCCGCGCGTCGTAGTGCTGCCCGGTGTGGACGACCGCCTGCTCGGCACCGGCGGCGCGGAGCGCGGAGATCACCGGGGCCGCCTTGACGAAGTTGGGCCGCGCCCCGAGGACGTGCACGATGGGTGCCAACACAATTTCCCTTCTGTTCATCGGAGCCGCCTAACGTCCGGCCTCGTGGTGAAGAAACCCGTGGTGAAGAAACCCGTCTACCTGGCCGGGCTGGCCTGGAGGCAGCTGCGGGACGATCCCGCGCGGGCGCCGCGGCTGGCCGTCCGGCTCGCCGCGCGGACCCCGCTCGGCGCGCGGCTCCGGGGCTCGCCGCTGGCCGTGCCGAAGCCCCGGGACGTCCGGCGCGAGACCGCGGACCTGCGCGCCCTGCTGGCGCAGCCGGTGCGCCCGGTGCGGGGCGAGCCCCGGCCCGGCGACGGCGTGCTCCAGTTCGTCACGAACGCGCTGCCCTGCACGAACGCCGGCTACACCGTGCGGACGCACCGGATCGCGCTCGCCCAGCGTGAGGCGGGCCTCGACACCCATGTGGTCACCAGGCTCGGCTACCCGCTCAACCAGGGCGTCGGCGACGCGCGGGCGCGGGTGGACGTCGACGGCGTCCCGTACCACCGCCTGCTGCCCTGGCTCCCGCCCGCGGACCCGCGGGACGCCGTCGCGACGAGCGCCGACCTGGCCGGACGGCTGGTCGAGGAGCTGCGCCCCGCCGTCCTGCACGCGGTCAGCAACCACCTCAACGCGGCCGTGGCGCTGGAGCTGGGGCGCCGGCACGGGATCCCGGTCGTCTACGAGGTGCGCGGCTTCCTGGAGGACTCCTGGCTCTCCCGCGACCCCGCGCACCGCGAGACCGACGACTTCTACCGGCTGACGCGCGAGCTGGAGACGCGCCGGATGGCCGAGGCGGACGCGGTCGTGACGCTCGGCGAGGCGATGCGGGCGGAGATCGCGTCCCGCGGCGTCCCCGAGGAGAAGATCTTCACGGTGCCGAACGGGGTGGACGAGGCGTTCCTGGAGCCGCTGCCCGACCCCGGCGACCTGCGCGCGCGCCTCGGCATCCCGGACGGCGCCACGGTCGTCGGCCTCACGTCCTCGTTCTACGGCTACGAGGGCATCGACACGCTCATCGACGCCGCCGCGCTGCTGCGCGACCGCGGGGCGCCCGTCACGCTGCTGCTGGTCGGGGACGGCCCGGAGCGCGGCGCGCTGGAGCGGCGCGCCGCCGGGCACGGCGTGCACGCCGTGTTCACCGGCCGCGTGCCGATGGAGTCCGTTCGCCGATACCACGCCGTCCTCGATGTGTTCGCGGTTCCGCGCCGGGCGGACCGGGTGTGCCAATTGGTGACGCCCCTGAAGCCGATCGAGGCGATGGCAGGGGGAATCCCCGTAATAGCCAGTGATGTCAAGGCTCTTCGCGAAACCGTGGAACCGGGCGTGACGGGGACGTTAACAGTTCCGGAAGACCCGGAAGCATGGGCGAATTGTCTGGAAGACCTGGCTTACGCTCCCGAGCTGAGACGAAAAATCGGGCGGTCGGCCCGGGAATGGGTCGCGGCGGAGCGCACCTGGCGCGCCGTGACCGCGGGATACCGGGCGGCCTACCGACGGACATAGACCGAAGGGAGCCGGGCGCATGGATCTTGTGGTCATCGGACTCGGCTACGTGGGCCTGCCGCTGGTGCGCGAGGCGTGCCGGGCCGGCCTGCGGGTCGGCGGGCTGGACCGGGACGCGCGGGTGGTGGCCGGGCTCAAGGCCGGGCTGTCGCACATCGACGACGTCTCGCCCGCCGAGATCGGGGACATGCTGGAGGCCGGGTTCGCCCCGAGCCTGGACGAGGACGTCCTGGACGGCGCCCGCACCGTGGTCATCTGCGTGCCGACGCCGCTGTCCCCGGAGGGCGGCCCGGACCTGACCGCGGTGCGCGGCGCCGCCGAGACGGTCGCGCGGCACCTGGTCCCGGGGACGCTGGTGGTGCTGGAGTCGACCACCTACCCGGGCACCACCGAGGAGGTCGTCCGGCCGATCCTGGAAACGTCCGGCCTGGTCGCCGGGGAGGAGTTCCACCTGGCGTTCTCGCCGGAGCGGATCGACCCGGGCAACCCCGTCTACGGGGTGCGCAACACCCCGAAGATCGTCGGCGGGCTGACCCCGGCGTGCGCGTCGGCGGCGTCGGCGTTCTACGGCAAGTTCGTCGACCGCGTCGTGGAGGCCAAGGGCACCCGCGAGGCGGAGATGGCGAAGCTGCTGGAGAACACCTACCGGCACGTCAACATCGCGCTCGTCAACGAGATGGCGGTGTTCTGCAACGAGCTCGGCATCGACCTGTGGGACGCGATCGACTGCGCCGCCACCAAGCCGTTCGGGTTCCAGGCGTTCCGGCCGGGGCCGGGCGTCGGCGGGCACTGCATCCCGATCGACCCGAACTACCTGTCGTACAAGGTCAGGTCGCTGGGCTACCCGTTCCGGTTCGTGGAGCTGGCCCAGGAGATCAACGACCGCATGCCGCGGTACGTCGCCGAGCGGGCGCAGCAGCTGCTCAACCGGGAGGGGCGCGCGCTCAAGGGCGCGAGGGTCCTGCTGCTCGGCGTCACCTACAAGGCCGACATCGCCGACCAGCGCGAGTCGCCGGCCCGCCCGGTGGCGCGGCGGCTGGCCCGGCTCGGCGCGGACCTGAGCTTCCACGACCCGTTCGTGGAGTCCTGGGAGGTGGACGGCGAGCAGGTCCGGCACGCGGGCGGCGACCTCGCCGCCGCGCTGCGCGAGGCCGATCTGACGATCGTGCTGGCCGCCCACGCCGCCTACGACGCCGGGACGCTGACCCGGCACGCGCGGCTGCTGTTCGACACCCGCGGCCGGACGCGCGACGCCCGGCGGGAGTCCGTGGAGCTGCTCTAGCCCGCAGCACCCGGCCAGGCGCGAACACACAGGGACGAGTCGCCGGTCACCGGACATGTCGCGGACGGGCGGAATTCATCGGCAATTTCCATCGGCGGCCGAGACTCGTCCTAAGACGATCGATTTCGGCGCCTTACGGAGTGAGTGTGATGCGGGTCTGCGTTTGCACGGTGGTGCACCATCCCGAGGACGCACGCATTCTGCACCGGCAGATCCGCGCGCTGCTCGATGCCGGCCATGAGGTCACATATATCGCTCCATTTCGGGCATGTAATGCGACCCCGTGGCGGGAGCTCAGCCCGGTGGACATCCCCCGCGCCACGGGGCGCCGCCGCCTCCGGGCACTGCGCGCCGCCCACCGGGCGCTCACCGAGCACGCCGCGTACGCCGACCTCGTCCTGCTGCACGACCCCGAACTGCTGGTGGGGCTGCCCCGCGAGGTCCGGCAGCGGACGGTCGTCTGGGACGTCCACGAGGACACCGCCGCCGCGCTGTCGGCCAAGGGCTGGCTCCCCGGCCCGGCGCGCCCGGTGCTGCGCCCGGCCGTCCACCACCTGGAGCGGCGCAGCGAGCGGCGGCACCGGCTGCTGCTCGCCGAGGAGGGCTACCGAGACCGGTTCCGCGGGGACCACCCGGTCGTGCCCAACACCACCTACGTCGCCGAGCGGCCGCCCGGCCCGCCGGACGGCCGCCGCGCCGTCTACGTCGGGCAGCTGTCCCGGGCGCGCGGCGCCCTCGACATGATC
Organism: Actinomadura sp. NPDC049382; assembly: GCF_040677125.1. Classification (NCBI taxonomy): domain Bacteria; kingdom Bacillati; phylum Actinomycetota; class Actinomycetes; order Streptosporangiales; family Thermomonosporaceae; genus Actinomadura; species Actinomadura sp. NPDC049382. Next base: position 18,999 of record NZ_JBFARO010000057.1, on the reverse strand, counting down.
GAGATGGCCCGGCCGCTGGCCGCCGAGGGCATCCTGGTCGAGCTGATCGGCGCCGCCGACGCCGACGTCCGGGACGCGCTGCGGGCGGCGCAGCGCGAGGGCGTCGTCCGCTGGTACGGGTTCGTCCCGAACGACCGGGCGCTGCGCATCGCCGAGGGCGCGATGGCCGGGCTCGCGCTGCTGCACGACGAGCCGAACTACCGGCACTCGATGCCGACGAAGGTCGTCGAGTACATGGCCCGCGGCATCCCGGTCGTCACCACGCCGAACCCGCCCGCGGTCGACATCGTCGAGCCCGCCGGCTGCGGGACCGTCGTCCCGTTCGGCGACCCGCAGGCCGCCGCGAAGGCCGTCCTGCGGCTGCGGGACGACCCCGTGCGGCGGGCCGAGCAGGGCCGGCGCGGCTACGAGGCGGCCCGCGCCCGGTTCCACTGGCCCGTCCACGCCGCGCGGTTCGTCGCGCAACTGGAGGCGTGGGCCAACCGGTCGGCCGACGTCGCCGCCGAGCCGGAGCCCGTCCCCGAGTACTGACCCCGGCCGGCGCCGAGCCCCGCGTCAGGCCGGGTGGTGCAGCCGGTACGCGACCGACCGGGCGATGCGCGCCGCCGCCCCCGGCGGCCGGTTCGCCTCCACCACCACGACGTACCGGCCGACGCGCAGCGCGATCATCCCGGCGGTCGGGCCGATCTCGTACGCCTCGTCCCCGCCGATGTCGCGGCGCTTCCTGGCCTGCGACTGCGCGGCCTGCAGGGCGTCCAGCATCCGCGCGGCGGCCTCGTCGGTCTCGCCCACCCAGCGGACGCTCACCGTGAGGCCCCGCACGGGCGGTTCGGCGTCCGCGCTCGCGCTCGCGGACGGCTTCGGCCGGGCCGACCCCGACGCGCTCGGGCTCGACGTCGGCTTCGGTTTCGGCTTCGGCTCCGCCTCCGGCGACGCGCTCTTCTCGCCCTCCGGGCCGTCCTTCGACCCGGGCTCGTCACGCCCGCCGCGGTCCCCGCGCCGCTCGTAGCTGCACGACACCGGACGCGGCAGCCGGACGCCCCCGGCGGACGCGCGGTGCGGCTCGGCCGCGTAGCCGGTCATCCGCGCCGCCGCGAGGTCGGGCCCGGTGAGCAGCGAGCACGCGTCCGGCCAGTCCGCCGCGGGCACGCCGCCGAGCTCGGCCGGGCCGGTGCCGGTGAGCCCGCCGCGCAGCGCGACCAGCCGCGCCGCGCCGTCCGGGCGCGGCGCCGCCTGCGGGACGGCCGCGTACAGCAGCCCGCCCGCCGCCGCCATCCAGGGCCGCGCGCCGGGCAGGTCCGGGTCCATCGAGAACGGCGCCGGGGCCGTGGTCGTGGCGCCGCCGGACGGCTCGACAATGTCGACCCCGGCGGGCAGCAGCCCCTCCGACAGGCGCGGGCGCAGCGCGAAGACCTGCCCGCCTGCCTGCGCCAGCGCCACGTACGCGGGGACGTCGCGGCCCCAGGCGACCCGACCGGACGGCACGTCCACCGCCTCCATCCGGGTCGCGCCGGACCGGGACCCCTCCGGGTGGTAGACGACCAGGAGCCGCCCCGGCACCAGCACCCCCGGGCACATCAGGTCGCCGCAGACCCCGTCGCCCTCCCACATCCCGAACTGGTCGCCCTCGTCGTCGAACGCGCGCAGCGCCGTGCCGTCCGAGACGAGCGTGACGCCGTCCAGCATCGAGACCTCGGGCGACTCCCTGGAGCCGAGCCGCTCGTCCCAGGCGACGGTGCCCTTCGCCGGATCGACCGCGAGCAGCCGGCTGCGGCGCCGCCCGTCCTCCCGGCAGTCCAGGCCGAACGCGGCGAGGACCTCCCGGCCGTCGGCCGGGTGCGCGCCGCCCTCGAACAGCCGGCAGCCGCGCGGCAGCGCCAGCCGCCACACCCGCTTCCCGGTCACCGCCGACACGCCGAACAGCGTCCGGTCCGCGTCGTCGGTGGTCAGCACGATGTCCGAGCCGGCGGGCCAGCGCAGCGTCGACCGCGACACCGCGGCGGGGCGCTCGCCCTCCCGCCGCCACAGCAGCCCGCCCGACAGCGCGTCGAACGCCACCAGCACCCGGTCGGCGCGCTCGCCGTTGCGCTCGAAGTAGGCGACCAGCCGGGACCGGGTGGCGGTCCAGCCGAGCATCGTCCAGCCGGACCGGCGGTAGCTCCAGCGGTCGGCGCCGGTCCGCGCGTCCCGCACCTCGATGCCGTTCCCGGACGCGGTCACGACCTGGCCGAGCGCGACCTGGTAGGAGACGCCGTCGTAGCCCGCGACGGAGCCGTGGTGCGTCGGGGTCGTCCGCTCCCAGCTCACCGCGAGCGGCCCCGGCGGCGGCCCGACCTCGCGCTGCGGCGTGACGGGCTCGCCGGTCACCGTGTGCCGCACCTGCCACCACTCGGCGCGCAGCACGTACTTCTCGACCAGCACGACGCACAGCACGACGGAGACCGCGGCGGAGACCAGGCCGAGCGCGACGCGGACCCTGCCCACGGTCTCCGGTCGGCCACCAGGCCGCTGCCGGCTCCCGACCACGACCGCGCCGCCTCCCTCCGCCGACTGCACCGTGCCCGCCGTTCACCGTGCCCGCTGATTACCGTGCCTGCTGATTACTGTGTCTTGGGACGACACCCACCATGCCGTGTGCGGGGCGTCCGGCGCGACAGAACGGAGTTGAACCATGGAGGTCTTCACTCGCTGGCACACCTGGGACACGGCCCGTGCGGACATCGAGGCGTCCGGCGCCCCGATCGACGTGGACGCCCTGGGAAGGGCGGTGTCCGCCGCGGAGCGCTGGCATGGCGACCAGAAGCGCCCCACGGGCGCACCCTATGTCGAGCATCTGCTGGAAGCCCTCGAAGTGCTGGTGCGCGGGGCCGGGGTGACCGCGCCGTCCGTACTGTCGGCCGCGGTGCTGCACGACGTCGTCGAGGACACCCCGGCGACGCTGCGGGACGTGGAGGACGAGTTCGGCCCGGAGGTCACCGAGCTGGTCGACTGGGTCACCAAGCCGCCGGCGGGCGGGGCCGGGCGGCAGGCCAAGCGCGCCGCCAAGGCCGCCTACCTGCGCCGCCTCGGCGACGCCCCGCCCGAGGCCGTCCGGGTGAAGCTCGCCGACCGGGTCAGCAACGTCCAGACCCTCGACCGGATGCCGCCCGACTTCCAGCGCCGCTACTACGCCGAGACGATCACGTACATCGTCCCGCTGGCCGCGGCCGAGCCCTGGTTCAAGAGCTGGTACGCGGCCTGGCGGGCCGAATACGCCCACCTGCTGTGACCGTCGCTGTGACCGCGCCCCTATGACCGGATGGTCATGAGGTGGGAGGATTCCGCCATGGAACGCGAGTGGGTGGTCGAGGAGAGCACGGCCGTCGCGGCCGGGACCCGGGACGTGTACGCGGCCGTCGCCGACCTGCGCCGGATGGGCGACTGGAGCCCCGAGGTGTTCGCGGTCTGGGTGCGCGGACGGTCGATCGCGCCCGGCACGCGGTTCGTCGGGTTCAACCGGATCGGGTGGCGTGTGTGGTTCACCACATGCCAGGTGACGGCGGCGGTGCCGGGCGAGGCGTTCGCGTTCCGGGTGTCGAGCTTCGGCATGCCGGTCGCGCTGTGGGGGTACCGCTTCGAGGACGTCTCGGACGGCGCGGCCGAGCCCCGGACGCGGCTCACCGAGTACTGGGAGGATCTGCGCCGCGACGGCCGGGGCGCGGCGTTCGTCTCGCTGCTCGGCAAGGTCTTCACCGGCGTCCCGGCGGAGCGGCGCGCCGCCGTGAACCGCGCGGGCATGCGCGCCACGCTCGACCGCATCCGGACGGCCGTCGAGCGGGGTTGAGGCCCCGGCCGGTCCTTGGCAGCAAAACGAGAACCTGTTCTACTAAGCGGTGTGACAAGCACCGTGCAAGCGCATGCCATCCAGGGCGAGCGGGTCACCCTCCCGGTGCGGATCCGCGACGCCGCGGTGGCGTCGGCGATGTTCGCCGTGCCCGCCCGCGCCGCCCAGGCCGTCATCGCCTACTCCGGGCTGACCGTGGCCGAGCCGCTGCCCGGCCGGGCGATCTGCTCGCTGGCGTTCGTCCGGTACGCCGACGGAGACCTCGGGCCCTACCACGAGTTCGCCGTCGCGTTCCTGGTGCGCCCGCCCGGCGCGCCCGCGTCCGGGCTCCTCGGCGGGCTGCGCGGCATCGGCGCGTTCATCCACTGGCTGCCGGTCAACCAGGAGTTCACCCTGGAGGCCGGACGGACGATCTGGGGCTTCCCCAAGGAGATCGCCGACATGCCCATGGACCTGTCCGGGCGCGTCAAGCGGTGCGCGGTGCGGTTCGGCGGGCGCACGGCGATCGAGCTGGCCGTGAAGCCCGGCGTGCCGATGCCGGGGAGCACCGCCGCGCCCAAGGTCGACGCCTACTCGTGCCTGGACGGGGTCACGCGCCGCACACCATGGACGCTCACGCCCTCTGACGTCCGGACCCGTCCGGGCGGGGCCAAGGTCGTCCTGGGCGACCACCCGGTGGCGGAGGAACTGCGCGGGCTCGGTCTGGACCGGGCGCGCGCGCTGAGCACCAGCAGCGTCGGCCACCTGCAGATGGTCTTCGAGGGCGCCGAGGAGGTGCGCCCGTGAGGCGGACGGCACTGGTCACCGGCGCGGCCCACGGCCTCGGCGCGCTGGCCGCGCGGCGGCTCGCGGCGGCGGCCTGGGACGTCGTCGCGGTCGACGTCGACGAGGTGGGCCTGGCGAAGACGGCGCTGCGCTCCCCCAACATGCACGTGCGGGCCTGCGACGTCGGCGACTCCGAGGCCGTCGCCGACCTGCTCGCGGTGATCGGCCCCGTGCACCGCGTCGTGCACGCCGCCGCGACCGCGCCCGCCGCACCCCCGCTGACCCAGCCCCTCACCGAGGTAGAACACGTTCTCCGCACCGATGTGCTCGGTGCGGTGCACATCGCGCGGGCCACGCTGCCGGGCATGCTGGAGCGCGGCTCCGGCGAGCTGGTCCTCTGCGCGCCGCCCCCGGCGGCGGGCGCGACCGCCGCCGCGTCCGGAGCGGTCGCCGCCTACACCGAGACGCTGTACCGCGAGTACGGCGGGCAGGGCGTGGTGTTCCGGTGCGTCCGGCAGGACGGCGAGACGGCACCGCGCCACGTCCTCGACGCGCTGGACCGCTCGTTCGCGCGCCCGCCCGGCGACCTGCACGTACGGCCAGGTCAGGGCCGCGCGGCCCTGCTCGCGCCGGGCCGCGCCGCGCGCCGCCTCGCCCGCGCCCGGACGGCCGCTCCGCACTGAACCGAGGGCCGACCGCATAAGCTGTCTCCTTCGCCCCTTAGGCGGGCCGGGGGACGTCCCCGGCACGACACACGTGCGAGGAGCAGCCTGCATGTCGTCCCAGGTCACCGGGCGGCCGACCGGTCCCGGCGGCACGGTCAAGGATCAAGAGATCGCCGCCGAGCAGCGCTACGTCGACATCGCCTACGCGCGGCTGGAGGAGATGCGCGCCGCCGCCCAGGCCATGATCCGCGAGGGCTACCGCCAGTCGCTGGCCGGCACCAAGGGCTCGCTCGTCGACCGGGACGCCATGGTCCACCAGGCGTCGCTGCGCGCCCAGGCCCTCGACATCGCCGACGACGGGCTGGTGTTCGGCCGGCTCGACCTCCACCCGGCCGAGCAGGGCGACCGCGAGGTCCGCTACATCGGCCGCGTCGGGGTGCGCACCGGCGAGCACGACTCCCTGGTGATCGACTGGCGGGCGCCCGCCGCCGAGGACTTCTACCGCGCCACCCCCGAGGACCCGCGCGGCGTCGTCCGCCGCCGCGTCCTGCACTCGCGCGGCCACACCGTCGTCGACCTGGAGGACGACCTCCTCGACCCGGACGCGGCCGACGGCATGACCATCGTCGGCGACGGCGCGTTCCTCGCCTCGCTCGCCCGCGCCCGCGAGGGCGCCATGCGCGACATCGTCGCGACGATCCAGCGCGAGCAGGACGAGGTCATCCGCGCGCCCGCCGACGGCACCGTGCTGGTGCGCGGCGCCCCCGGCACCGGCAAGACGGCCGTCGCCCTGCACCGCGTCGCCTACCTGCTGTTCCGGCACCGGCGCCGGTTCGGGTCGCGCGGCGTCCTGGTGATCGGCCCGAACCGCCGCTTCACCGCCTACATCGAGCGGGTGCTGCCGTCGCTCGGCGAGGGCTCGGCGACCCTGCGCTCGCTCGGCGACCTCGTCGACGGGGCCGCCGCGACCGTCCACGACCCGCCGCGCCTCGCCCGCGTCAAGGGCGGCGAGGCGATGGCGTCCGTGCTGCGCCGCGCCGTCGCCGACCACGCCCCCGGCGCCCCGGACGAGCTGCGCGTCGTGTTCAAGGGCATCGTCGTCACCCTCGACCGGGCCCGGCTCGACCGGCTCCGCAACGACCTCCACCGGCGCAGCCGCGGCAGCGTCAACGCGGCGCGCGGCCGGGCCGCCGAGGCGCTCCTGGACGCCCTCTGGCGCCGCTTCACCGACGTCGGCGGGCCCGAGGCCGCCGCGGCCGAGGAGGACGCCGAGACCGGGCTGTGGAACGCGATCCTGGCCGCCGACGGGCTCGCCTCCCTCGACGACGAGCCGGCCCGCGGCCGGCGGAACGGCGGGGCCCGGCAGAACGGCGACCCCAAGCGCGCCCAGTTCGACGCCCGCGTCCGCGAGCAGCGCTCGTTCACCGACTTCCTCGTCGCCTGGTGGCCGCTCCGCCGCCCGCTGGACGTGCTGCGCTCCCTCGGCGACCCCGAGCGGCTGCGCCGCGCCGCCGGCCGCGACCTCGACCGCGCCGACGTCGAACCGCTCGCCGCGTCCTGGGCCGGGGCCGACGCCCCGCTCAGCTACCAGGACGTCGCGCTGCTGGACGAGCTCGACGCGCTGCTCGGCTCGCCGCCCCGCCCGTCCCGCCGCCGCAGGGCCGCGGCCGACGACGACCCGTTCGTGGTGGACGGCGTCAACATCCTCACCGGCGAGGAGGTCGCGGACGACACGTGGGAGCCGGAGATGCAGGAGCTCACCACGTCGATCGAACGGCTCGAACGGTCCCGCCGCGTCGACGACGGCGTGGTGGAGGAGCGTCCCGAGTACGCGCACATCGTCGTGGACGAGGCGCAGGACCTCTCCCCCATGCAGTGGCGGATGCTCGGCCGGCGCGGCCGCCAGGCCAGCTGGACGATCGTGGAGGACCCGGCCCAGAGCGCCTGGGAGGACCTCGACGCCGCCCGCGGCGCGATGGAGGCGGCGCTCGGCGGCGAGAAGCCCGCGCGGGGCCGCCGCCGCCCGCGCAAGGCCGCGCCGCGCACGCGGCACGAGTACGAGCTGACGACGAACTACCGCAACTCCACCGAGATCGCGGCGGTGTCCGCGCGGGTGCTGGCGCGCGCGCTGCCCGACGCCCGTCCGGCCCGCGCCGTCCGCACGTCCGGGATCGACCCGGTCGTGCGGGTCGTGCCCGAGCCCGACCTGCCCGCCGCCGCCCGCGCCGCCACCGAGGAGCTCCTCGGCCAGGTCGAGGGCACGATCGGCCTGATCGTCCCGATGCCCGCGGGAGAGACCGACCGCGCCGCCGCCCCGGAGCCCGCCCAGGCGTCCCTGTTCGACGCCCCGGCCGAACCCGCCCCCACCGGCGGAGCGGTGGCGTGGACGGAGGCCGACCGGGAGCGGCTCGGCGACGGCCTCCCCGAGCGGGTGCAGGTGCTGGACGTCCTGGAGGCCAAGGGGCTGGAGTTCGACGCCGCCGTCATCGTGGCGCCGGAGACCGTCGCCGCCCAGTCGCCGCGCGGGCTGCGCGTCCTGTACGTCGCGGTGTCCCGCGCGACGCAGCGGCTGACCGTCCTCACCGCCGACCCCGAATGGCGCGACACCCTGCTGACCGACTGAACGGGCCCCGCCGGCCCGCCCGCGCGAGGGTGATATCGGCCCGTGCGTGCGGGTTAGGCTGACGCTGCCCCCTTTCGCACGCACGGGTGAACGGAGACCAATGAGCGGCCGGAATCCCGCACCCAGGCGCAGCTACGGCGGCCGGTCCGCGGAGGAGCGCCGCGCCGAGCGGCGGGAGCGCCTGCTCGCCGCCGGGCTCGAACTGTTCGGCACCCGCGGCTACGCGGCGACCTCCATCGAGCGGCTGTGCGCGACCGCGAGCGTGTCGACCCGCAACTTCTACGAGGAGTTCTCCGGACGCGAGGAACTCCTCACCGCCCTGCACACCGCCGTCAACGAGCGCGCCGCGCAGGCCCTCGCCGACGCCTACGCGGGCGCGGCCGGGGCCGACCTCCCCACCCGGGTCGAGCGGGCCGTCCGCGCGTTCGTCACCGTCACCGCCAGCGACCCGCGCTGGGCCCGCATCGCGTTCGTCGAGGTCATCGGCGTCAGCGCGGACCTGGAACGGCACCGCTTCGGCTGGCGCGGGCGGTGGGAGGACACCCTGCTCACGATGACCCGGGAGGCGGTCGAGCGCGGCGAGGCCGCCGACCGCGACCACCGGCTCACGATGATCGCCGTGATCGGGGCCGTCAACAACCTCGTCCACCACTGGTCCGCCCGCGACCAGGACGTCCCGCTCGACGCCATCACCGCCGAGCTCACGCACCTCATCCTGGCCGCGGTCACCGCACCCAGATGAACCGCACCCAGATGAACCGCCCCTAGATGATGGGCGGGCGGCCCGTCCGCGTCATCCGCCAGGCCGTGCGGTAGGAGATCGGGCGGCGGGGCCCGGCCGACTTGCGCCAGCCCTCCAGAAAGCCCTTGAACCACGGCTTGAGCGCGCTCGGCTTGCGCTCGCGCAGGACGGTCATGCCGACCCACACGGCGAGGTAGGTGAGCGCCAGCGGCCACGGCAGGTTCCGGCGCGCCAGCCAGACCCGGTTGCGGGCGTTGTAGCGGTAGAACATGTCGTGCCGTGTCGGCAGCACCGCCGGGTGGAACATCACCGCGGACGCGTCGTAGACGATGCGGTAGCCCGCGTTGAGGATCTGCCAGGCGAGGTCGGTCTCCTCGTGGGCGTAGAAGAAGTCCTCGGGGAGGCCGCCGCCCGCGTCGAACGCCGCCCGCCGGATCGCGCAGGCGCCGCCGAGGAACGTCGTGACCGGCGACGAGCGCTCCGGGTCGCCGGCGCGCAGCCGCGGCACGTGCCGGCGCTCGCCGCGCCCGCCCTCGGGGTCGCGGACGCGGAACGAGACGACGCCGAGGTCGGGCTCGGCGGAGAACCGGTCGCGCAGGTGCACGCCGAGGCGGGGGGAGCGGTACCAGCCGTCGTCGTCCAGGAACAGGACGACGTCGCCGCAGGACGCCTCCACGCCCCGGTTGCGTCCGCCCGGGATGCCGAGGTTCGTGGGGAGGGTGAGGGTCTTGACGCGCTCGTCGTCGAACGGCGCGACGCCCGCGCGGTCGCCGACCGGGTCGACGCCGTTGCCGACGAGGACGACCTCGACGTCCACGTGCTCCTGCTCCAGGGCGCTGCTGACGGCGCGGGCCAGCTCCGCCGGCCGGTTGCCCATCGTCAGGACGACGACGCTGAGTTTCACTTCAGCCTCCGGGAGGCCAGGATGCTGACGAGGTGGAGCAGGGTCTGCAGCACCGCGACGGCGGCCACCGCGACCGTGAGGACGCGGACCGCGGCGGGGGTCTCGGTGCCGAGCACGGTGTCGAGCACGGCCGCCGCGAGGATCAGCAGCGACAGCTCGACCGCCCCGATGATCCGGTGGAAGCGCAGCATCGACGCCGCCTGCCGGGCGAGCGCGATGCCGGTGGAGCGGGGCCGCAGCGCCCGGTCGCCGCCGGTCGGGTCGGCGGCGAGCCCCGACTTCGCCCGCGCGACGACGACGTTGTCGGTCTCCGCCTTGATCAGCGCGGCGCCGAGCGCGGCGACGAGGCCGAGCTCCACCCAGCCGCCGTTCTTCCAGCCGCCCTGCGCCATGAAGCCGAGCCCGATCAGCAGCGAGACCTCGGACAGGTAGTGGCCGATGCGGTCGAGGAACACCCCGGCGACCGAGGTCTGCCGCAGGTAGCGGGCGACCTCGCCGTCCACGCAGTCGAGCAGCAGGTAGACCTGGATGAGGACGGCGCCGCCGATCGCCGTCCACAGTTCGGGCGCGGGCAGCGACACGACGACGCCGGCGATGACGCCGCTCGCCATCATCAGGTACGTGAGCTGGTTCGGGCTGAAGCCGAGCCGCAGCGCCAGCCACCCGAAGTAGGGCGACAGGGCCCGCATGTAGAGGCGGCCCGCCCAGTGCTCCTCGTTGCGCCGGTCCTTCAGGCCGGGAGGCTGCCCGTACCGGCGGACGTCGGCGACCTTGGCTCCTTTGCGGTGCGGCCGGTGGTCGCCGTCGCCGGGCGGTGCCGCGGAGTCGTTCTGCCCCGGGAGCTCAGCCTCCATGGGCCTGGACATACTCTTCCACCGCCTTGCGGGTCTCGCCCTCGTCGAGATCGAGGTATTCCAAGATGGTGTAGCGGCCGGGCCGGGTCTGCGGCGCGAGCCGCACGGCCTCGCTGAACTGCTCGACGCTGAGCCCGATGTCGCCCGGCAGGCGGGGCAGGCCGTGCCGGGCGAGGCAGTCGAGGATCTCGTGCAGCCGCTCCCCGCCCACGCCGAGGCGGGTGGAGCGCAGGTGGTAGCAGAACGCCGTGCCGATCCCGGCGAGCTCCCCGTGGTTCGCGGTGTCGGGGAACAGCTGGTCGATGGCGTGCAGGATCTCGTGGTCGCCGCCGCTCGCCGGCCGGGAGTCGCCGGCGAACGCCATCGACATCCCCGACAGCACCAGGCTCTCGGCGAGGACGGTGAGGAACCGGTCGTCCTCGATGGAGCCGGGCTGGTGCAGCAGCGCCTCGGCGGCGGTGCGCGCCACGGTCAGCGCCATCCGGTCGACCCGCTCGCCGCACTGCTCGGCGGCGAGCAGCCAGTCGTCCACCGCGGAGAAGTTGCTCACCACGTCGCCGATCCCGGCGCGGATCAGCCGGGCGGGCGCGGCGTGCACGTAGTCGAGGTCGACGACCATCGCGAGCGGCATCACCACGCCGAACGAGCCCTTGCCGCCGTCGTGCACGAGCGAGGCGACCGGCGAGCAGATGCCGTCGTGGGACAGGTTCGTCGCGACCGACACCATCGGGATGCCCGACAGCGTCGCCGCGTACTTGGTGGCGTCGATCGTCCGGCCGCCGCCGATGCCGACGACGGCCTCGTAGGAGCCGGCGCGCAGCTTGGACCCCAGCGCGACCGCGGCGTCCACGGTGCCGCCCTCGACCTGGAACACGTCGCAGGCCGACAGGGACGGCCGTACCTGCTCGGCGATCTGGTCGCCCTGGCCGGGGCCGACGGCGATCGCCACCCGTCCCTCGGTGGCGATCCGCCGGTCGGCGAGCAGTTCGCCGAGGGCCGCGACGGCACCGCGCCGCACGTCGATGGAGAGCGGCGCGTTGAGCATCCGCGTCAGCAGGGGCATGAGCCTCCTCGCTCGGGGTCGGGCGCCTGGTTCCGGGGCCTGCGTCGCCGGGATCCGCGTCGTCCGGGGGTCTGCGTGTCCGGGTATGCCGCCGGGTCAGTAACCCTTGGCGATGCCGCGGGCCTTCTCCAGGTCGTCGTGGTTGTCCACCTCGACCCACGCCACGTCGCCGATCGGCGCGACGCCGATGACGCCGCCGCGGTTCACGTGCTCCTGGTAGCCGTCCTCGTAGTAGAGGTCGGGGTCGCGCTCCCAGGTGGCCTTGAGCGCGTCGGCCAGCGGCCCGGCGGCGGCGGGCTCGATCAGGGTGGCGCCGATGTACTCGCCGCCGGCGGCGGACGGGTCCATCAGCTTGGTGATGGTCTTCAGGTGGCCCGCACCGTCGAGGATGACCTTCATCTCCTCGTCGGCGAGAGTTTTCACGTCGTCCACCGCGAGGAGGATGTCCGGCCCGCGGTTCGCCAGTAGCGTCTTCTCGACGCTCACCGGATGGACCGTGTCGCCGTTGACCATGAGGACGCCCTTGGAGAAGTGCTCCCGAGCCAGCCACATGGAGTAGGCGTTGTTCCACTCCTCGGCCTTGTCGTTGTGAACCAGCGTGATGCTCACGCCGTACCGCTCCTCGAGGGCGGCCTTGCGCTCCTCGACCGCGCCCGCGCAGTAGCCGACGACGATGACGACGTCCGTCAGCCCGACCTCGGCGAGGTTGCGGAGGGCGATGTCCAGGATGGTGGTCTCGCCGTCCACCGGGACCAGGGCCTTGGGGAGGGTGTCGGTGTAGGGCCGCAGCCTCCGGCCCGCACCCGCCGCCAGCACCATGCCGATCATGCTTCCTCTTTCCTCACAGGTCGAACGGGTCCGCGCGCGGCGGCGTTCCCGCCGCCGGGTCAGGACGCCAAAGTAGGCGGTCGGCGCGGCGCGCGCGAACCGGGGCCGGGCCCTCGGCGGGAGCGCGGCGCGCGGGCGCCGCCGCGGCGGAGCGGCGGTGCCGGTACCGCCTGCACTGAGCCCTGCACGGCGAGGTAACCATACTCGATCCCGCGCGATCGGGCGGGCGGGCCGCTTCTTCCGTCCCGCCCCGGGGGCCGTCCGGTACGTTGAGCATGGCCGGTGATGCCGGGAACGGGTGCCGGGGAGACCTGTCGGAGGATCGAAGGACATGGCGGCGCGGACGGTTGCGGTGGTGCTCGCCGGCGGGGTCGGCGAGCGCATGGGCGCGGGGCGCCCCAAGCAGCTCATCGAGGTCGGCGGGCGGCCCATCCTGGCGCACGCGGTCGGCGCCTTCGACGCCCATCCCGGCGTGGACGAGGTCGTCGTCGTGATGGCGGCCGGCCACCTGCGCGACGCCGCCGCGATCGCCGCGCCCTTCTCCAAGACCGCCGCCGTCATCGAGGGCGGCGACACCCGCACCGCGTCGACGGTCGCGGCGCTGCGCGTGCTGGACGGGCGCCCCGACGACGTCCGCGTCCTGTTCCACGACGCGGCCCGGCCCTTCGTCGACCGCCCCGTCATCGACCGCGTGCTGGCCGCCCTCGACGACCACGAGGCCGTCGCCGTCGGGGTCCCGTCGTCCGACACGATCGTGGTGGTGGCGGACGGCGTGGTCGCCTCGATGCCGCCCCGCGAGACGCTGAGCCGGTTCCAGACCCCCCAGGGCTTCCGGCTCGGCACCATCCGCAAGGCGTACGAGCTGGCGCTCGCCGACCCCGCGCTGCGCGCCACCGACGACTGCGGCATCGTCCACCGCTACCTGCCGGACGTCCCCATCCGCGTGGTCGAGGGCAGCGAGCGCAACCTCAAGGTCACCCAGCCCCTCGACGCCGTCGTCGCCGAACATCTCGCCACCGAGGTGAACTCTTGATCTTCGAGAAATCCCCCACCGTCATCGGGCATCGCGGTTACGGGTCGGGCGATCTGCTGCCGCCCGGTGCGGTCATGCCGGTCGCCGAGAACACGCTGCCGTCGCTGCTCGCCGCCGCCGACGCGCTCCGCGACGCCCCCGGCGGGCCCTGGGTCGAGATCGACGTGACCCGGACCGCCGACGACCACCTCGTCCTGCGGCACGACCCGACGACCGTGGAGGGCGACCACCTGGTCGACCTGCCCGCCACGGACAGCGGCCTGCCGCTGCTCACCGAGATCCTCGACGCGCTGCCGGCGGACGTCGCGGTGGACGTGGACGTCAAGACCGTCCTGGAGGACGCGCTGGACGAGCCGTCCCGCCGCACTGGCGCGCTGCTCGTCCCGGTCCTGCGCCGGGAGGCGAAGCGGCGCCGGTTGCTCGTGACCTCGTTCGACCCGTCGCTGCTGATGTTCCTGCGCGAGGAGCTGCCGGGCGTCCCGCTGGGGCTGCTGACGTGGCTGCGCTTCCCGCTGTGGCACGCCGTCCCGGCCGCCGCCGGGCTGGGGCTGGACGTCGTCGCCGTCCACACCGGGTCGTGCGGGATCGAGCACCCCGACACGCGGCTGCGCCCGCTGGAGCACTGCGTGGACGTCGCCCACAAGGCGGGCCTGGAGACGATCGCCTGGTGCCCGTCCGCGGAGGCGGCGCCGACCTACGCGGAGGCCGGGTTCGACGCGATGGTGGTCAACGACGTCCCCGGCGTCCTCGCGGCCGTCTAGCTACTTGTTGCCGCCGTACATGCGGGTCCACTCGCCGGGGCCGCCGTCGTCCTCGTCGTCGGCGGACGGCTCCGCCTTCTTCTCCTGGGCGGGCGGCGGCGACGCCGGGAGCGGCGGCGGGCCGGACGAGGCGGGCTGCGCGGGCGGCTGGCCGAACTGGGGCTGGGGCGCGCTCTGCCAGGACGGGCTCTGCGCCGGGGCCCCCATGGGCGCGGGGGCGCCGGGCATGGGGTGCGCGGCGCCGGGCATCGGCGGGCCCATCGGGGCGGGCGGCGGGCCGGCGAAGTGCGGTGCGGCGCCCGCGGAGGTGCGGGCCTTCCAGCGGGACGGCGCCAGCGACGCCACGAGGAGCATCACGCCGAGCATGAAGAAGACGCCGAGCGAGCCGAGCGTGGTGTAGCCGAGGCCCAGGTCGCGCGGCAGCACGTCCGGGCCGGGGTGGAGCACGGCCCAGCGGGGCGACGCGAACCAGATGAGGCCGACGACCGTGAAGAGGGCGCCGGGGACGAGCGAGGCGAGCGGCGACAGCCGGCTGCCGCTCACCAGGCCGAGCATGATCCCCACCAGCAGGACCAGTCCGGCGCCGATCCACATCTCCTTGCCGTGGTAGCTCTGGAATCTGGCGTAGCCGAGGGTGAGGACCAGGCGCAGCTTGTTCGTCCCGTACATCAGGCACGCGGCGATCGCCGGCGTCACGACGAGACCGACCAACACGCCGAGGCCGTGGCGTGCTCCGTTGGACATGTCCACCCTCCAGGGCCCGAGGTTCGCGGGCGAGATCCCGTCGAACCTAACCCTGAGACGCACAGCATTGCACGTCGGTTCGGCGATGGATATGCCGTCTGCCCGTTACTGGACGCTTTCGCCGGGTTTCACCGGGGTCGGCTGGCCGAGCCGCGGCGGGCTCGTCAGGAACCCGACGCCCCAGGTCACGTGCATCGTCGCGAAAACCAGCGGCAGCCGGACCCAGGCGGCGAGCGGCAGCCCGCGGCCCTCCACGGCGGCGCCCGCGATCATCGCGGCCGCGTAGCCGCCGGGCAGCAGCCAGCCGGGCCAGAACCCGAACGCCCCGGCGATCGCGCCCGCCGCCATCGCGACCACCGCGATCGGCGGCGCCAGGTAGCGCAGGTTCAGCGTCCCCTGGTGCTCGCGGCCGACGACGCGCCGCCAGCGCCCGGTGTGGAAGTACTGCTTGGCGAGGGCCCGCAGGTTCGGGCGGGGCCGGTAGGTGACCCGCATCCGCGGGGTGAAGAAGATCCGGCCGCCGGTCTCCCGGATGCGGTGGTTCATCTCCCAGTCCTGCGCGCGGACGAACGTTTCGTCGTAGCCGCCGACCCGCTCCAGCGCGCTGCGGCGGAACGTGCCGAGGTAGACGGTCTCGACCTCGCCGGCCTCGCCGCCGGTGTGGAACCGGGCGTTGCCGACGCCGAGCTTGGACGTCATCGCGCGCGCCACGGCCTTCTCGAAGGGCGTGACGCCCTCCGCCGCCATGATGCCGCCGACGTTGTCGGCGCCGGTCTCCTCCATCGTCTCGACCGCGGCGCGGACGTAGTCGGCGGGCAGCAGCGAGTGCCCGTCCACCCGGACGATGATCGAGTACTGCGAGGCCTTGATCGCGATGTTGAGGCCCTGCGGGGTGCGCCCGGTGGGGTTGGCGACGACGAGGACGCGCGGGTCCTCGGCGGCCAGCTTCCGGGCGATCTCCTCGGTGCGGTCGCGGGACGGCCCGATCGCGAGCACGAGTTCCAGCTCGCCGGGGTACTCCTGGGTCAGGATGCCGCCCACGGCCTCGGCGAGGTGCCGTTCCTCGTTGAGGACGGGCATCACCACAGAGACCGCGGGCCAGGTGCGTTCACCGGAGTCGGGACGGGTCTTCACGGCGTAGCGGGTTTCCTGGTTCGTGGCGCGATGGGCACGGGGAGACGAATTCATGTGGGCTCGCGGACGCGCGCCGTCCGGATTCCGGAGGCGGGCGCCCCTTCCTCTCTCTTGCTCGCTTGCCTGACGCAGCCCACGCCACCCAGGTTCGCGTGCGGGCCGCCGGGGTGTGGTCAAGACGGCGCCACGTTACTGCAAGGACACGAGGTCCAGGTAGCGAACGGACGGGTGTCCCCCACTTTAGAGTGGTGGGGACCCACGGCGGAACGTGATCTTCGGGAGGCGGCGGCCGGCATGGCAGACGGGCACGATTCGGGTCGCGGCGGCCCTCGCTCGCCGGAGCCCGACCCGCTGGAGCGCTACTTCCGGCCGCGGCCGGGCTCCCACCCGGCGCCGGACGGCGACGCCGGCGACGGCATCGAGGGCGTCACGATCGACGGGATGCCGGCGCCGCGGGTGTCGGTCGACGGCCCGCGCGGCCCGCGCCGGCCCGGCCGCGGGCTGAGCCCGCGCGCGGCGATGAGCGCCCGCCGGCAGAAGCGCTTCCTCACCCTGACCGGCACGATGTCGGTGTTCGTGCTGCTGACCTCGGGCGGCGCGTGGGCGTTCCAGAACTACGTCACCGGCATGATCGACAAGGTGTCGGTGAACGGGCTCGGCAAGGGCGGCGACGGGCCCAAGGGCGCGATGACGATCCTCGTCGCGGGCGTCGACCGGCGCCAGGGGCTGACGAAGGAGCAGCAGAAGGCGGCCAAGCTCGGGCACGACCAGGGCGAGCGCTCCGACACGATGCTGCTGGTGCACGTGTCCCGCGACCACGACCGGGTGTCGGTCGTCAGCCTGCCGCGCGACTCCTACGTCACGATCCCGGCGCACAAGTCGAACGGGTCGGAGGGCGCGAAGGGGGCGCGAGTGCCCGCCCGTCCGGGCAAGCTGACCTGGGCGTACCAGTTCGGCGGGCCCGACCTGACGGTCAGCACGGTCAAGCAGGCGACGGGCGTGTCCATCGACCACTACGTCGAGGTGAACTTCTTCGGCTTCGTGCACATGGTGGACGCGCTCGGCGGCGTGGACGTGTGCACCGAGGAGGCCGTGAACGACCCGAAGAGCGGGCTGAAGCTGCCCGCCGGCAAGTCCCACGTGGACGGCCTGAAGGCGCTCGCGTTCGCCCGCGCCCGCTACACGCTGACGGGCGGCAGCGACCTCGGCCGCATCGACCGGCAGCAGCAGTTCATGGCGGCGATGATGAAGCAGGCGCTGTCGACGAAGACGCTCGGCGACCCGGTGAAGTCGACGAAGTTCCTGAACGCGGCGCTGAAGTCGCTGCGCGTGGACGACAAGCTGGCCGACAAGCTGCCGAAGCTCGCCGACCAGATGAAGAACCTGTCGACCGACGACCTCACGTTCGCGAAGGTGCCGCTCGCCGATCCGGACTACAACGCCGTGCTGTGGAACGCGCCGACCCCGCAGTCGACCGTCCAGTGGGACCGGGGGAAGGCGCAGGACCTGTTCACCCGGATCAGGCGCGACCAGCCGGTGGCCGAGGAGAGCCCGAAGCCGAGCGCGACGCCGACGGAGAAGCCCGAGGACGAGCTGACCGTGCCGCCGGACGAGATCTCGGTCCGCGTGCTGAACGCGATCGGCACCCCGGGCCTCGCGACGAAGGCGGGCGGCCAGCTGCGCGACGCCGGCTTCAAGGTGACGGTCGCGCCGGGCGTCGCGCGGCGCGGCCTGCAGACGACGCAGATCCAGTACGGCCCCGACCGGGCCGACTCGGCGAAGACGCTGGCCGCGGCGATCCCCGGCGCCAAGCTGAAGAAGGTGAGCTCGCTCGGCTCCCGCGTGCAGGTCATGGTCGGCGCGGACTGGGACGGCGTGGAGAAGGTGAAGGTGACGCCGAGCGCGTCGCCGTCGGCGTCCCTCGAGGTGGAGACGGGCACCGCGACCTCCAAGCTTTGCGCCTGACGCCCCGCCACTAGAATAATCTTCTAGTGGACGTGGGAGGGAGCCGCATGACCGAGGACGTGCCCGCCGAGGCGTTCTACGAGCCGCTGGGCGACGGCCGGTTCGCCAGCACGGTGGCCACCGCCGGGCCCTGGTCGCCGGGCCTCCAGCACGGCGGGCCGGTGTCCGGCCTGATCGGCCGGGCCTTCGAGCGGCACGACCCCGTCCCCGGCACCCGGGTGGCGCGCGTGACGGTCGAGATCATGAGCCCCGTCCCGGTCGCCAAGCTGGACGTCCGCGTCCGGACCGTCCGGCCCGGCAAGCGGATCACGCTGCTCGAAGGCGAGATCGCCCACGAGGGGCGGACGGTCGTCCGCGCCGCCGCCTGGCGGATCATGGCGGCCCCGTCCCACCTGGACTCGGTCACCCACGCCCCCGCCCCGCCGCCGCTCCCCGCCGCGACGCCGCCGTTCGAGGCATGGCGCGACCTGCACATGGACGGCTACCTGTCCGCGATGGAGTGGCGGCCGGTCGCGGGCGACTTCGGGCAGCCGGGCCCCGGCACCACGTGGGCCCGCGCCCGCGTCCCGCTGGTCGCCGGCGAGCCCGACACGCCGCTCGTCCGGGCGCTCACGCTGGCCGACAGCGCGTCCGGCATCGGCAGCCAGCTCGACCTCGGCAAATGGCTGATCATCAACACGGACCTGACCGTCGCGCTGCACCGCGACCCGGTCGGCGAGTGGCTGTGCATGGCCGCGTCCCTGGACGCCAGCGCCGGCGGCAGCGCCCTCTGCCAGGCGACCCTCGCGGACCGCTCCGGCGAGATCGGCCGGGCCCTGCAGACCCTCCTGGTGGACGAGCGGCGCTGACCAGGTTTCCCCACTTGATCACTCTGGGTAGTGGATCAGTGACAGATCGAAGTCACCTATCCAGGAGACCAGAGGATGTCGACAAGGATTCTCGGCCTGCTCACCACGACCGCCGCCGCCTCGGTGGCGCTCACCGCCGGCATCGCCGCCGCCGCGCTTCCCTCGATGACGCCCCGCGTCGAGTCGCCGTCCACGGGCAGCCACACCTTGCGGACGCTGCGGGCCAGGTACCGGGAGTGCCCCTTGG
>NZ_JBFARO010000056.1:0-50800 GCF_040677125.1 Actinomadura sp. NPDC049382 | reverse complement strand
GGCCCCGGCCGTGCCCCCCCCCCCCCGGCCCCCCACACCACACCCCCCCCCCCCCCCGGGCGGGGCGGGCGCCCCGCGGGGGGGGGGCCCCCCCCCCCCCCACGACCCGTGTTGGCCCAGGGAGGCGACCCCCGGAACTCGTGCGGCCTCCGGGCGCACCGGGGCTGGTGGTTGAGGTTCGGGGTTAGAGGGTGTGTGGGGGTGGGCTTGTCCGGGAGGATGGGTTGGTGAGCGGTCTGGTTCGGGTGCGGGAGTTGTTGGTCGGTGGCGGGTACACCGTTGCCGGGGTGCGGGAGCTGCTGGGGGGCGTCGCGGGTGGGGCGTTGGCGCGGGACGAGATCGTGCCGGCGTTGCGGGCCACGCGGGGCGGGTCGCCGGTGGAGGTGCTGACGCGGCTGTTCTGGTTGCAGGTGCCGGTTCCGGCGGACGCGATCGCGGCGGACGAGCTGGTGGCGGCGGGTCTCGCCGAGGTGTCCGGTGGGGAACTGCGGGCGCTGCTGCGGGTGGAGCCGCTGGAGGCCGTCGACGGCGATGGGCATGCCGGATATGTCGTGTCCGACCTGAAGGTGCGGCCCGGGGCGGGGCGGGTGCCGGCGGACGATCATGTCGTGGGGACGGGCGGGGCGTCCGGGAGTCTGGCGCGGCTCGTTGTCCACAGCCCTGTGGACAACGTTCTGGATCTTGGGACCGGGTGCGGGGTGCAGGCCGTCCATGTGGCGGGGCGGAATCCGGCCGCGCGCGTCACGGCGACGGACGTCAATCCGCGGGCGCTGGAGCTCGCGGCGATGAGCTTCGCGCTCTCCGGCGTGGACGGCGCCGAGCTTCGCGCGGGGTCGCTGCTGGAGCCGGTGCGGGGGCGGCGGTTCGATCTGATCGTGTCGAATCCGCCGTTCGTGGTGGCGCCGGAGGAGGGGCCGCGGTTCACCTACCGCGAGTCGGGGATGGCGGGGGACGACTTCTGTCGGCGGCTCGTCGGCGAGGCGGCGCAGCATCTGGAAGACGGCGGATACTGCCAGCTCCTGGCGAATTGGCTGCATGTCGACGGGGTGCCGTGGGACGAGCGCGTCGGCACGTGGGTGGACGGCTGCGACGCGTGGATCGTCCAGCGGGACGTCCAGGATCCGGCGGAGTATGCCGAGTTGTGGCTCCGGGATTCGTGTGAGGCGGGGACGCCCGAGTACCGGGCGCGGTACGACGCGTGGCTCGATCACTTCGAGCGGCGGAACGTCGTCGGGGTCGGGTTCGGGTGGATCACGTTGCGGCGGAGCGAGCGTCCCGTGGTGCGGGTGGAGGAGCTGCGGCACGCCGTCGAGGAGCCCGTCGGCGCCTACGCGGGCGAGATCCTGGACGGGCTCCGGAAGGGCGCGGAGTTTTCCACAGCCTGTGGACAGTTTCTCGCGGCGGCGGACGGGCTCGTCCAGGAACAGGTCGGCCCGCCCGGCGCCGAGGACCCGGAGCGGATCGTGCTGCGGCAGACCCGGCGGCTGCGCCGGGCGGCCGGTGTCGGGACGGTCGAGGCCGGTCTCGCCGGGGTCTGCGACGGCACGCTGCCCCTCGATCCGCTGCTCGGCGCCATCGCCCAGCTGACGGGCATGGACGCCGACCAGGTCCGCGCGCACGCCGACGCGGTGCTGCCGGAGCTGATCGCGGACGGCTTCTTCATCTAGGCCGGACGACCGCCGACATCGCCGCGCCCAGGTCGCGGTGCCGCTGGATCAGCACGGAGAAGCCGATCGCCAGGTAGACGCCCGACAGGACGAGCCGGGCGGTCTCGTCCGGCAGGACGAACTGCACCGCGAACAGCGCGAACAGCGCGGCGGCCTCCCACCGTTTGAAGACCAGGTCGATGAGGAGGGCGAGCCCGAGGACGGTCTGCGCGGCGGTCAGCAGCACCTCCTCGGTCTGGCGTGAGTCGAGCGGCAGCGACCAGGTGCCGCCGCCGAGCCGGTAGGCGAGCGGGAGGGTGCCGATCAGCAGCGTCCACTGGTTGACCTTGCTCGACAGCAGCGTCCCGATCGCGTCGGCGTCCCGCAGCCGCCACGCGAACATGACCGCGACGAGCAGTTCCGGGGCCTCGGACGCCAGCGGCGCGAGCCACTGGACCAGGAGGAACTCGTCGATGCCGAGGGCGGCGCCCGCGTCCACGAGCGCGTCGGCGAACGGCTTCGCCGAGGCGTAGACGAGACCGGCGCCGAGGGCGAAGCCGGTCCAGGTCGCGAGGCGCCGGCGGCGGGCGGGCAGCGCGGCCAGCCGGGCGGGGACGCCCGCGAGCTCCTCGACGTCCTGGCCGCGGTCGCGTGCGATCCGGGCGAGGTAGAGGGCGTAGACGGCGATCAGCACGATCGCGATGTACCAGCCGATCTCGCCGGCCAGCGCGGGGACGAAGCCGAGGACGCCCGCGAGCGCGAGGAAGCCCAGCTCGACGCGGTGGCGTTTCGTCAGCATGACGTCGCGGCGGCCGGTGCCGGGGGCCGCGTGCCGGCCCCGTCCGGAGACGCGGCGGACGCCGAGCGTGAACGCCAGCACCACGAGCGCCCAGCCGACGCCGACGAGCAGCCGGTTCGCGCCCGTCATGTTGGCGGCGGCATAGGCGGTGTACTGCGGCCGTGTTCCGGCGGCGTAGGCGTAGTACAGGTCGACCGCGTACTCGGGCAGCACCGCGATGAGGGCGAGGAGTGCCAGCGCGAGTGCCCCGGACATGTCGGCGCGCGCGGTCTCCGCGGCCCACATCAGCAGGACGGCCGCGGCCAGCACCCCGGCGCCGGACACGACCATGGCCGCGACCGCCGGCAGGTCGAACCCGCCCGCCCGCGTGACGGCGGCGGGGACGCCGAGGAGCAGCGCCAGCGCGATCCGGGTGAGCAGCGTCCTGCGGGTGATCAACTCGCCGGCCATACGGGCACGGTGCCCGCAGGCGTCCCGCCGATGCGCGCGGGCAGGGGAAAAGCCGGGCGGGACGCGTCAGCGGCGGGCTTCGTCCAGGGTGCGGAAGGTGCTCGCGCGGAGGCGGCGGGACAGGTCGCGGTTGACGCGGTGCGCCCAGAACGGGCCGCCGTAGATCATTCCGGTGTAGCCCTGGACGAGGGTCGCGCCCGCGCGGACGCGTTCCCACACGTCGTCGGCCGACTCGACGCCGCCGACGGAGATGAGCGCGAGCCGTCCGCCGGTGCGGGCGCGCAGGCGGCGCAGGACGTCCAGCGAGCGCTCCTTCAGCGGCGCGCCGGACAGCCCGCCGGTCTCCTTGACCAGGGCGGGCGGGCTGAGCAGGGCGTCCCGGCCGATCGTGGTGTTGGTCGCGATGATGCCGTCCAGGCCGAGGTCGAGGGCGAGGTCGGCGACCGCGTCGACGTCGTCGTCCGCCAGGTCGGGGGCGATCTTGACCAGGAGCGGGACGCGGCGCGCGGACGCCCGGTCGGCGGCCTCCCGCACGGCCGTCAGCAGCGGGCGGAGGTGCTCGACGGCCTGGAGGTCGCGCAGGCCGGGCGTGTTGGGGGAGCTGACGTTGACGACCAGGTAGTCGGCGTAGGGGGCGAGCCGCTCGGTGCTGGCGACGTAGTCGGCGGCGGCCGACGCCTCGGGGACGGCCTTCGTCTTGCCGATGTTGACGCCGACGATCGTGCCGGGGCGGCGGTCGCGCAGCCGCCGCGCGGCGGCCTCGGAGCCCGCGTTGTTGAAGCCCATCCGGTTGATGACCGCCCGGTCGGGCGGGAGCCGGAACAGCCGCGGGGTCGGGTTGCCGGGCTGCGGGCGGCCGGTGACCGTCCCGATCTCGACGTGGCCGAACCCGAACGCGCCGAGCGCCTCGTAGGCGACGGCGTCCTTGTCGAACCCGGCGGCGAGCCCGAGCGGGCTCGGGAAGTCCAGCCCGAGCGCGTGGACGGCGAGCGCCGGGTCGCGCGGGGCGAGCAGCCGCCGCAGCAGCGGCGCCAGCCCGGGCACGGCCTGGATCGCGCGCAGCCCCCGCAGCGTCAGGTGGTGCGCTGCCTCGGCCGGGACGCGGGTGATGACCACGGAGAACAGGAATCGATACATCGTGCTCGATTATCTCAGCCGCCTCCGGCGGGCCTGCGATCAGTGCCCGCGGAAGGTGCGGCGCAGGGCCAGGCGGACGTCCCGGGTCGCCTGCCGCATCGTCCGGCGGACGGACCGGGCGGGCTCCAGCACCGAGACCCGCCACGCCGCGGCGATGCCGTGCCCGATCGGCCGCAGCACGTTCGTCCCCACCCAGCGGGCCGGGACGACGACCACGACCCGCACCGGGAGCACGACGAACGTGCGCCAGAGCCAGCGCAGCAAGCGGGCCGCGAGCCGCCACGCGCCGACCGCCCCCGCGACGATCGGCGCCAGGACGTACCGCCACAGAGCCCGCGCCGGGACGACGAACAGCACCCGTCCCAGCCAGCCGAGGCACCGCCCGAGCGCCCGCCACGACCAGACCACCCCGGCCGCGAGGGCGCCGAGGACGAGGAGCGTCCCGCGTCCGAGCCAGGTGAGGCCGCTCCAGGCGACCCGGCACAGCCAACCGAGGACGAGCAGCGGCGGGCGCAGGACGTACCGCCACAGCAGCGTCGCCGGCAGGACGATGAGCACGCCGATCAGCCACACCAGCGGACGCAGCAGGACGAGTTCCAGCAGCCGGCCGAGGCCGCGTCCGAGCATCGCGAAGAACCGGCCGACCGGGGCGATCAGCGCGCGGTAGAACCACCGGGCGAGCCGTCCCGACCCGCGGCCGAACCAGCGCAGGAACCCGAGGACCACCACGACGGCGAGCCACCGCAGCGGCCGCAGCAGGAGGAAGTCCAGCACGGCGGCGATGCCGCGGCCGATCGCGGCGGCCAGCCGGCCGAGCGGGGCGAGCAGCCACCGGTACAGCGCGCGCCCGGTGCCGCGCAGGCCGCGGCCGAGCAGTACGAACAGGTCGTGGACGAGCCGCAGCGGCAGCACGACGATCAGCGCGACGACACGGGCGGGGACGACGATCCAGGCAGGGCCCTGCCGCTCGGGTTCCGGACGTCTGCTGGTCGGCCGCTTGGTCAGGTCGATCGTGCCGCCCGCAGGTTCGTCTCCGGTCACCGCTGCCTTCCTTGTCGCCTTCGCCCTGCTTTGACCCGTCCGATGGGTCCGCGGTTCCCGGCTTGAACCCCTTCCGTGCGGTTCACCGTACTCCTCGTCGATCCGGGCGAGCGGCGCGGCGGCTCGCCCCGGATCGCGGGACGGGACCTGGACCGGAGCCGGGGCCCAGACGACCGGGAGGACAACGCCATGAGATTCCCACGCTGGGTGATCCCCCTAGCGGCCGCCCTGACCGCGACGGGACTCGTCGTGAGCGCCTGCGGGCAGGAGCGCCCCGGCGGCGGGCAGAACACCGCCGCCGGCTCCCAGGCGCAGGCCGCGCCGGCCGCCCCGCCCGCGCCCGCCGCGGCGCCGACCGCGCTGGAGGTCGCGGGCGTCGCGAAGCTCGGCAAGGTCGTCACCGACGGGAACGGCATGACGCTGTACCGGTTCGACAACGACACCGCGCGCCCGCCCGCGTCCACCTGCGCTGACGCGTGCGCCCGCGCCTGGCCGCCGGCCGTGGCCGGCCAGGGCGACATCAAGGCGACCGGCGTGGAGCAGTCGCTCGTCGGCAAGGTCAAGCGTCCCGACGGCACCTGGCAGGTCACCCTCGCCGGATGGCCGCTGTACCGGTTCGCCAAGGACCAGGGCCCGGGCGACGTGAAGGGCCAGGGCGTGGGCGGCACCTGGTACGCCGCCGCCCCGACCGGCAAGAAGGCCGCTCCCGTCAAGACCGACAACCGCTGGAAGGGCTGGACGGTCGTCAAGGCGAAGAACGACCCGAAGCTCGGCCTGATCCTGACCGACGGCGACGGTCGGACGCTGTACCGCTACGACAGGGACACGAACAAGCCGCCGACCACCAACTGCTTCGGCGCCTGCAAGAAGGCGTGGCCCCCGGCCACCTTCAAGGGCTGGAAGAAGCTCAAGCTCGAAGGCGTCAGCAAGAAGGTCGTCGGCTTCATCGAACGCAAGGACGACGGCAAGTGCCAGCTCACCATCAACGGCTGGCCCATGTACTACTACGAGAAGGACGAGCAGCCCGGCGACACGAAGGGCCAGGGCGTCGGCGGGGTCTGGTGGGCGACCACCCCCACCGGTAAGAAGGCTGCAGGCGCCGCAGGAGGCGGCTACTGACGCGCCCCACGAGCGAAGGCGCGGAGGTCTCGCGGGTCGGTCGGGGTCCGCGAACCCTCCGCGCCTTCTCCCCATTCCGAATGGACTCCATCTCCCACCGCGAACACCCTCGCTTCCGGGCGCGAGTAGGGAGATAATAGAACTATAACCCGACAGATAGCTTGCAGTAGATATCAGTCTGTCAGGTGGCAGATCGCCAGGCGTCTCATTGTTCTGGTGCGGCTACCAGCGGCCTCTCCGAGTCATTTGCTGTAATGCACGCAGCCTGCCTGCTGGCTCTGCGAAGCGTGGCCAAATGACATATGTCAGTGTGCTCCCTGCCGTCCTCCAGGTGGCTGCAAAAAGGCCCGGCGAAGTGCGATTCTTGAGCCGAGGCCAACCAGAGTCGCACCAGGGCCAGATGGGGGCGAGGGCACATATGACGATCACTCCAGCACCGCCGGCCGAGTCGGGTTCCACCGCACGGCTGCTCTTCCGATTCCTGCTCGCGATAGACATCCAGGGGTACAGCGCCCGGCCGCCCCGCCTCCAGTTGCAGGCACAGCAGGTCCTGCAGGAGTCGATCGAGGCCGCGGCCGCGGCGGCCGGCCTTGACAGGGGGCAGTGGCTGCGGCAGGTCAGCGGCGACGGAGAACTGGCGGTACTGCCGGAGGACGCGGACATCGTCACGGTCATCGGCGTTTTCGCCCCCGCCCTCGAACGCGCGCTCGCGGAGGCGAACCGCCGGGCGTCCCGGCATCCCCGGGTGCGTGTCCGGCTCTCCTTCCACCACGGAGCACTGATCATGGGATGGCCGGCCTCGCTCGGGCCGGCCGGGGACGCGCCGGTGGTCGTGAGCCGGCTCCTCGACGCCCGCCCGCTCCGCCGGCACCTGGACTGCCGGCCGGAACGGAACGTCGCCCTGATCGTCTCGGACCAGGTCTTCCGCGAAGTGGTCTGCAGCGGCTTCTGCGCGCTGTCGCCGCGGCATTTCCAACCGACCCGGACGACGGTCAAGGGCATGGTCTACACCGGGTACATCTACGACCCCGACCGGGCGGAGACCGCGGCGAGCGACGGGGAGAAGCCCCGCTGACCCGATGGGGGCCGCGGACTCGTAACCGATCAGGTCGTAAATGCGGCGGCAGCACTTTCAGGTAGCCGCTCCGCCAAGTGCGTTCACGCGCTGCCTTGGTCAATTGTGCGAGGTCGTCGAGGCGATCGATCGCGATGCCGTAGAGCGCGAGGACCGCTTTGGGGCGGGTGTCCGAGATATTAGCCGCGCCGGACTCGATGCGAATGGTTCTTGAAAGGGACCAGTCGAGGTTTTCGGCGACCTGCTCCTGGGGGAGAGCGGCTTCATCCCTGGCCCTGCGAAGCCCGGCACGCAGGTGCTGCCGTCGCACCGTGGGACGGTCTGTCGCAGGCACCGGCTGCGGCCCGCCCCGGTTCGTGTGGCGCTTCCGAACGTGGTTTTGCCCCTTGGTGAAGAGTCACTCGCTCGGTGGTGAAGGGCGTGTGGCCTGAGAGGTGTTGCTCCTGCTCAAGCAGAAGGCGGCACCATCGGCACCCGTGAGGCTGACCCGCCATGGTGGGACATATTGACAGGGGCAGTCGATCTTTCTGGCACGATCGGGGGCATGTACGAGCAATTCGCCCGCGAGTATGCGGCCCATGCCGAGAACAGTGCCTACAACGCCCTCTACGACCGTCCGGCCGTGCTGGGTCTTGCCGGTGACGTCGGCGGGCTGGCGGTCTTCGACGCCGCTTGCGGCCCCGGCCTGTACGCCGCCGAGCTGCTGGAGCGCGGGGCTCGCGTCGCCGGCTGCGATGCGAGCCCCACCTTCGTCGACATGGCCCGCGCGCGCACCGGGGGCCGCGCCGACCTGCGCGTCCACGACCTGTCCCAGCCACTGACGTGGGTCGAGGACGACGCGTACGACCTCGTCGTCCTCGCCCTGGCCGTGCACTACATCGACGACCGTGTGGCGCTGCTGTCGGAACTGCGCCGGATCCTGAAGCCCAGCGGAGCTGTCGTCCTCTCCACCGAGCACCCGACCATGGCATGGATGCGGCTCGGCGGCTCCTACTTCACGGAGGAGCCAGTCGAGGAGTCCCTGAGCGGTGACCGGGACTGGCCGATCCGGGCCTGGCGACGCCCCTTGACGTCGATCTGCGCCGAATTCCGCGCGGCGGGCTTCCTCATCGAGGAGTTGCTGGAGCCGCGTCCCGTCCCCGAAATGGCCGACCGCTACCCGGACGACTACGCCCACCTGGAAGCTCTCCCGGCCTTCATCGCCTTCCGGCTCGTGCCCGCCCCGTCCCGGTGACGCGGCAGGGCCGATAATCGCGTGGCGGCGCGGGCGGCGGCGGAGTTAGCGTCCGCCGTATGGCCGACTCATCCCCGGTGCCCGAACCGCCGGACACGCTGACCGACACCCGCGAACTCCTGCTCGGCTACCTCGACCACTACCGGTCCGCGCTGCTGCGGAAACTCGACGGCATGCCCGAGGACGACCTGCGCACGAGCAGGCTCCCGTCCGGCTGGACGCCGCTCGGGCTGCTCAAGCACCTGGCCTATGTCGAGCGGCGCTGGTTCCGCTGGGGCTTCGCCGCCGAGCGGGTGGACGACGTCGACGGCGACCGCGACCCCGGCAGCGATCGCTGGCACGTCGGCCCGGAGGAGTCGGTGGACGGTCTCAAGCGGCTCTTCCTGGACGAATGCGCACGGTCGCGCGAGATCGTGGCGGGCGCCGACCTGCAGGACCCGGCGCGTACGGGCGGCGGGTTCGGGCCGTCCGAGCACCGGCCGGCACTGGTCTGGATCTTGTTCCACGTGCTGCAGGAGTACGCCCGGCATGTCGGGCACCTCGACATCGTCCGGGAGTTGGCCGACGGCGTGACCGGCGAGTAGCCGCGCGGCTGTCAGGCGAGCTTCTTCACGAGGAGTTCGAACTCCAGGTCGTCGCGTTTGGGCAGGCCGAAGCGCTCGTCGCCGTAGGGGAAGGGGCTCGTCTCGCCGGTCCGGGCGTAGCCGCGGCGGACGTACCAGGCGATCAGCTCCTCGCGGGCGCTGATCACCGTCATGTGCATCTCGGTCGCGTCCCACTCCTCGCGCGCCACGCGCTCGGCCTCGGCGAGGACCTGCTTGCCGAGGCCGCCGCCCTGGAGGGACGGGGCGACGGCGAACATGCCGAAGTAGGCGTGGCCGCCCCGGTTCTCCAACTGGCAGCACGCCGTCAGGGCGCCGCCGGTCTCGGCGACGAGCATGCGCGAGCCGGGGCTGGTCAGGACGTCCGTGACGGCCTCGGCGTCGGTGCGCTGACCGCCGAGGAGGTCGGCCTCGGTCGTCCAGCCGGCGCGGCTGGCGTCGCCGCGGTAGGCGCTCTCGATCAGTGCGACGAGGGCGGGGACGTCGGCCGGGTCGGCCGTGCGAAATGTCGTGTCCATCGGGCGGAACTCTAGCCGGGGCGGCCTACTGGTCGACGCGGCAGTCCGGGCCGATCGGGCGAGTGATCGACCAGTAGCGGTGGAAGTGGCATTTCGACATCTTCCAGCGGCCGTCCTCGATGACGTATTCGTCGTCGTACTCGCCGGTCGCCACGGTCTCGGTGTTGTCGAACAGGTTCACCTGGCGGAACTTCAGCGTCCAGCGGCCGGACGCGCTCGTTTCGCTGTGCACGGTGATGTCCGGGTGCAGCGCGTGGTGCATGTCGAGGATCGCATTCCGGCCGTCGATCTTCTGCAGCGCGATCCGCTCGAAGACCTGGGCGATGCCGTCCGCGTCGTCGAAGGCGCCGAGCCGGCCGTAGTCGATCGAGGCGCCGGACGCGATGAAGCACGCGCGGAACTCCGCGGGGTCCTTGGCGTCGCAGGCGCGCAGGTAGCGGTGCTTGAGGGCCTTGATGGCCTCGACGGCCTCCAGCCGCGCGACGCGCGCGGCGAGGTCGGGGCTCGGTGGCTGCGGCATGGTGGCTCGACCTTCGCCGACGGCCGGCGGTCCGTCCAGTCCCCTGTCCCGGTGAACGGGAGGGGAGCGGACCGCGGCGGGACGGGCGCCGAGGATCGTCGGCATGAGCCTTGGCGAGGAGGACGTCCGGCACCGCGTGCTCGACGTCGGCGG
The DNA here is from genome assembly GCF_040677125.1 of Actinomadura sp. NPDC049382. Taxonomy (NCBI): domain Bacteria; kingdom Bacillati; phylum Actinomycetota; class Actinomycetes; order Streptosporangiales; family Thermomonosporaceae; genus Actinomadura; species Actinomadura sp. NPDC049382. Next base: position 40,506 of record NZ_JBFARO010000056.1, on the reverse strand, counting down.
CATCGCGCTTCACGTGGCCGAGTCGGGTGAGGAGCAGGGGCTCCCCGTGGTGATGTGCCACGGCTTCCCCGGCCTCTGGTACAGCTGGCGCCACCAGTTGCCGGTGCTGGCGGCGGCCGGGTACCGGGCCATCGCGGTCGACATGCGCGGTTACGGACGCAGCGGCCGTCCCGCCTCGCCGGAGCAGTACGACCGGAGCCGCACCGTCGCGGACATGGTCGGGCTCTTGGATGGCCTAGGCATCGATGAGGCCGTCTTCGTCGGACATGACTTCGGAGCCGCTCTCGTCTGGGACCTGCCTCAATGGGCCCCTGGACGAGTCAAGGCGCTGATGCAGCTGAGCGTGCCGCGCATGCCGGTTTCCAGCCGTCCGCCCACCGAGCTTTACGCGCGGATGGCCGAACAACACTTCGTCCACGTGCACTACTTCCAGGAGGAGGGGCCTGCCGACCGGGAGCTGGGGGCCGAGCCAGAGCGCTTCCTGGCGAACGTGTTCTGGGCGCTCAGCGGCGGTTACCGATACCTCGACATTTGGCAGCACCCCAGCGAAGGCAACGGCTACCTGGACGTACTACCGGAAGCCCCGCCTCTGCCCTGGCCGTGGCTGTCGCAGGAGGAGTTCGCCTACTACGTCGACGAGTTCCGCCGGACGGGGTTCACCGGCGGCCTCAACTGGTACCGGGCCTACGACCATGTGTGGAGAGAGAAGCAGGATCGTCCGGACGAGCCCGTCACCGTCCCGACGATGTTCCTTGTGGGCGAGCGTGACCCCGTCCTGCAGATGATGGGGTCGAATGCTCTGAAGCAGATGGAGAGCCTGGTGCCGGGCTTGCGCGACGTCCACACCGTTGAAGGAGCGGGACACTTTGTGCAGATGGAGGCCCCGGAGAAGGTCAACGAAGCGATGCTCGCCTTCCTAGCGCGCCTCGGCTGACCGACGGCGTCAGCGGCCCAGATCCCCACCGCCACCGCCAACGCCGCCGGGCCAGTGGTGTGTCAGCAGGTGCCCTCGTCCACGGACGTGCTGATCGAATGGCTCCAGGGGTCGGACCCGCCCAGCCTCAGTTTGTTGTCGACCGTGACGGTGAGGCAGACGGGGTTCTTGCCCTTGCGATTCGTCAGCTCGTACTTGCCGCTGCCGGCGCGCCGGACCCTCACGTTGCCGTTTCCCTCCTCCTGCACGGCATCGAAGACGTCGCTCCCCGCTCGATAGCTGGAACCGAGCCCCGTCCCCGACCCCCGGTCCACTTCCGAGGCCGCCGCGTACGCGACCGACCTCACCTGCGCGGTGGAGTAGTCGAGCGAACTGTCCGCCGCCTTGAAGACGAACCCCATGACCACGAAAACCACGGCGCCGATCACCAGCGAGGCCCGGCGCATGGCGAACGCCGACTCGGAAGGCTCGTTGGCCTCCGGGTTCCGGTACTGCCAGGCGCCGGTCTTCCAGTAGAGCTTCCGCTGGTCCACGCACGCGAGGAGCAGGCAGCAGGCCGCCAAGACGAACATGAGGGCGATCAGAGCTGTCATGGGGGTCCTTCCCTGCCGCGGGCGGTTCACCATCGGACTCGCCGGAACGCGATTCGGTTCATCCGAAAGCCGGCCGCCGTGCCCGCCCTCGTGCCCGCCGCAGCACCCCCGAGCCCCGGCGCCGGAGGGTTAGCGCAGGTCGGCGGGGTAGCAACAGCACAACGACCGGTCCATCCGGAAGCGGGGGAAGCCCGATATGAACCAGCGAGCCAGTGGCCAGGACGCCGAAGCGGACATGCGGCGGCGCATCCACCGGGTCGGCACCGGGGCGAGCGACGCCCCCGGACACCTCGACGCGGACGAGGGCCCGAGCACCCACGACGCCGAGCAGGACATCGAGGGCCGCATCGAGCGCCGGGGGACGGGCGCGAGCGACAGGCCGGGACGCGCGGACTAGCCGCCCGGCCGGGTCACGCCAGCAGGATCTCCAGCGTGCGTTCGTACAGGTCGGAGCCGTCCTCACCGGGCATGAGGTAGCCGCCGACCCAGGAGCGCAGCATCAGCCGGGCGCGCAGCCGCGCCTCCTCGGCGCCGAAGCCGAGATCGTCCAGGCAGGCGGCGATGTGCCCGAGCAGGGCCCGGTCGGCGTGCCGCACCGCCTCCTCCGCCGCGGGCTCGTGCTGCGCCCACAACCGCATGGCGCGGTCGATCGGGGCGACCTCCCGGCCGAGCGCCTGGATGCGGCGCAACCGCTCGCGCGGGTCGGCGGTGCTGCCGAGGGAGAGGCCGAGCACCTCGTCCGTCCGCTCGTGCGCCCACCGGTCGAGCAGCGCCCGCATCAGCTCGGGACGGTCGGTGAAGTGCCAGTAGAAGCTGCCCTTGGTGACGCCGAGCCGGGCCGCGAGCGCGTTGATCGTCACGCCGCGCTCGCCGGCGCGGGCCAGCTCCTGGTAGGCGGCCTCGATCCAGTCCCGCCGCGCCATTCTCGTCCGCGCCGTGCTCGTCCGCGCCGTGCTCGTCCGGGTTGTCCTTGTCCGGGTTGTCCTCGTCCGGGGCGTCATGCCCGGCTCACCGGGGGACGTCATGCCCGCGCCCGCCGCCGGTCAGACGAGGACGACCGGGCCGGGGTCGAGGCCCAGCCCGATCCTGCCGTAGAGCGCGTAGGCCGCGTCCGGGTCGAACACCACATGCCCGGAGATCGTATTCACATCGCGCTGCGCCCGCTGGAACGGGGAGGACGTGAACTGCGCGCTCGCCCCCGCCGCGGAGCACAGCTCGTTCACGACCCGCCGCGCGGTCACCGCCACGTGCGCCGCGACCAGCCGGGCCCGCGCCCGCTCCGTCATGTCGAGGGGACGGCCCTCGGCGATGGCGGCGGTCACGTCGCCCAGCGCGCCGTCCAGCAGGAGGCGGGCGGCTGCCAGGTCCGCGGTCGCCGCGGCGAACCGGATCTGCCCGCTCATCAGGTCGCGCTGCCGCTGGCCGCTGTAGGCCATCACGCGGGTCGACATCCGCTCGGTGAACCGCGCGAGGACGCCCTCGGCCGCGCCGAGCACGGGCGCCGCGCCGGTCAGCGCGAACACCGGCACCAGCGGCGTCCGGTAGAGCGGCCCCGGGTGGACGCGCGACCCGGGCGACCGGCCCTCGGCCAGTTCCAGCATCGGCACCGAGCGGTGCGCGGGGACGAACACGTCCGCCACCTCGATGTCGTTGCTGCCCGTGCCCCGCATGCCGCTGGTGTGCCAGACGTCGTGGACGGTCACGTCCGCGCGGGGGATCAGGAACAGTCGGGGCTCGATCGCGTCGTCCACCGTGACCAGCGCCATCACCATCACGTGGTCGGCGTGCATGACGCCGCTGCCCCATCCCCAGCGGCCGGTGACGGTGTGGCCGCCGTCCACGGGCTCCGCGGTGCCGGACGGCGACAGGGCGCACGGGATCAGCGCGTACGGCCGCTCCGCCCACACCTCGGCCTGGGCCTGCTCGGGGAACAGCCCGACCATCCAGTTGTGCAGCGTGTAGATCACCGAGAGCCATCCGGTGGACGCGCACGCCGCCCCCGCCTCCCGGCACGCCGCCGCCATCGCCTCGAACCCCAGCTCGGCCCCGCCGAACCGCTTCGGGACCAGCATCCCGAACAGCCCGGTCGCGGCGAGGTCCGCGATGGTCTCGTCCGGCAGCCGCCGCGCCGCCTCGGCGGCCTCCGCGCGCTCAGCCAGGACCGGTGCCAGTTCCCTGACGCGCTGCACGATCTCGTCTCCATACTCCATGGTACGGAGACCATACTCATAAGTATGGTCCAGCGATAGAGGCTTCCCCCGAATTCTGTCGGGGACGGTGAGTAACGTTGCGGCTACCTGTTGTATCGGAGGTGTCAGCGCATGACCCCATCACCCGTCGAAGACCTCGCCTCGCTGCTGGCGGCGGCCGGCGACCTGGTCGCCGGCGTCCGTGACGACCAATGGAACGACCCGACTCCCTGCACCGACTGGGACGTCCGCGACGTGGTCAACCACCTGGTCATCGGCGACCGCGTGTTCACCGCGACCCTGCGCGGTGAGGAACCTCCGGCGCCGGGCGCCCGCGATCCGAAGTTCAACGACGCCCTCGGCGACGACGCCGCCGCGGCCCAGCGGAAGGGCGCCCGTGAACTGATCGCCGAGCTCGCCCGGCCGGGCGTGCTGGAGCAGACCTTCCAGAGCCCGATCGGCCCGATCCCGGGCAGCGCCGCCGCGCGCCTGCGCGCCACCGAGGCCGTCGTCCACGGCTGGGACATCGCCCAGGCCACCGGCCAGGACCCCCGTTTCCCGGACGGCATCGTCGAACGGATCCTGGAGTTCACCCGCGCCCGACTCGCCGACGTCCCACCCGACCGCACCCCCTTCGGCCCGCCGCAACCGGCCCCGGAGGACGCCCCGCCCGTCACCCGCCTAGCAGCCCTGCTGGGCCGCCCCGTTCAGCCATGACGTGCCGTCCGAGACCGTCGCCCTTGGACGGGCGGCGGTCAGGTGGGTTTGTTTGAGCCGATCGCTTGGGCGGCGGGGGAGGTCGCCAGGTAGTCCAGGGCCTTCTGGGTGGAGCACTCGGTGGACGGGTGGTAGTCGCGCCGCAGGTAGCGGCGGGCGGCGGCGACCATGAACCGGTTGCCGGGCAGCAGGCCGCGGCGGACGGCGCGGCGGTAGTCGCGGACGCGCGGGCGCACGCCGTGCAGGGTGGGGTCCTTGGCGCACAGGTAGGCCGCGCCGGCGTAGGCGGCGAGCGGCAGCGCGAGGACGCCGACGAAGAAGGTGACGAACCGCCGCCAGTAGGCGCCGGACACGTACTCGTAGACGTCGAAGGCGACCGAGCGGTGCTCGACCTCCTCCGCGCCGTGCCAGCGCAGCAGGTCCATCATGGTCGGGTCGGCGCCCGCCGCGTCCAGCTCCTCGGCGTCCAGGATCCACTGGCCGAGCACCGCGGTGTAGTGCTCGATCCCGGCGATGATCCCGACGCGCAGGTTGAGCCAGCGCCGGCGCGAGATGAGCGGCAGCGGCGGACGGTCGCCGAGGAGGGCGGTGAACAGCCATTCGATCTTGCGGGTGAGCGGCCGCGGGTCCAGCCCGCGCTCCAGCATCTGGCGGTCGAGCACGCCCTGGTGGGAGTAGGCGTGCACGGCCTCCTGCCCCATGAAGCCCTTGACCTCCGCGCGGAGCCGGGCGTCGCGCTCGTCGATCAGCGGAAGCGTCTGCTTGTAGACGCGGACGAACCAGCGCTCACCGGCCGGGAGCAGCAGGTGCAGGGTGTTGATGAAGTGCGTGGCGACGGGCTCGCCCGGGATCCAGTGCAGCGGCGTGCCGTCCCACTCGAACTTCACCCGCCGCGGGGCGATCACCGGGTGCCGCTCCCTCTCGTCGGCGGCGCGGGTCTCCGTCATGGCTTCCTTCCTCGGGTGCACCGCTGTGCAGTGCGGTCAGGGGGTTCGGGCGGGGGGTCAGTGCGTCAGGAGGTCGCTGCGCGTTCGGCGGTGCGCGGTGCCGGGAGGGCGGTGACGCGCGCCCGCTTCAGCGCCGCGGGCTCGTCCCGTCCCTCGATGTGGTGGACGAGTTCCGCGACGGCCGTCGCCACGGCCCCCGAGTGCGCGGCGATGGAGCCCCAATGGCCGGCGGGCAGCTCGCGCCGCCACAGCCGGCCGGTGTAGCGGGCCAGGTCCTTGGACTGCTCGGGCGAGACGAACCGGTCCCTGGTCGGTGCGATGACCTGGACGGGGACGCCGGTGCGGATCATCCGGCCCGGACGCAGGAAGCGCAGGCCGTTGGCCTTGTACAGCTTCATCCCGTGCAGCGCGTCCTTCTTGAACGTCGCGGCGGGGGTGCGTTCGATGCCTTCCGTCCGTTCGACCAGCACCGGGAACAGCCGGGTGCCGCCGAGGTGCCACACCATCCGGCCGACCCCGGGGATCATGCCGCCCACCAGGTACCAGGACCGCGCGAGTTGGCCGAGCAACTGCCGCATGTGGCGGGGCGTGGGCCTGCGCAGCCGGTCGCGGACCCACTGGCCGAAGTGCTCGATGCACGGCCCCGAGATCGAGGTGAACGATGCGATACGTCCGTCTGCGCGCGCGCCCGCGACGGCTGCCCAGCTCTGCACCGACCCCCAGTCGTGCCCTACCAGGTGCACCGGGCGGTCGGGGGAGACCGCGTCCAGTACCGCGTGCAGGTCGCCGTTCAGCTCGTCCATGACGTAGGACCGGGTGCGGCGCGGCCGTGTCGAAGCACCGGCACCGCGCACGTCGTAGGTGACCACGTGGAAATCATCGGCCAAAAAGCGCGCGACCGGTTCCCAGACCGCCTGGGTGTCGGGGTAGCCGTGCACCAGGACGACGGTCGTCCGGCCTGGTTCGCCGTACTCGCGGACGGCCAGCCGCACCCCGTTCGACGTGACCGTACGGCCGGTGAACCCGCTCACGCCGACTCCCCGCTCGCCGACTCCCCGGTCAACGACTCCCTGGTCACCGGCTCTTCGGGCACTGGCTTCCCGGTGTGCGATGCCGTCCAGCGCCGGACGTGCGGCAGGTCGTCGTCCAGCCAGTACGCGCCGTCCTCGGTGACCACCAGCAGTTCCTCGAACTTGGCGCCCACGCCGCCGAGGGCGAGGTGCGGCTCCACCGCCCAGAGGCCCGGCGTCGGTGCGTGTCGTGACCGCCGGGAGCCGTTCCAGAGCGTGGACCGCCCCTGCAAACGCTCCTTGACCAGTTCGCGCGCCACGGTCTGCACTGTGCGCGCCCCGAACGCCCCCACGATGACCTTGCGCGGCAGCCGGCTGGTGACCCGGCCGACCTGATGGCCGATGACCCTGCCCGGGTACTTGCGGTGCCGGTTCTCGTACCCGTGCCGGACGATCTGCCGGTCGACCTCGGCGTAGATGTCGGCGAAGGGGCGCCTCTCCCGCACCAGCTCCACGATCATCTCGCGGTACACCGCCAGGTCGGCGGTCAGCTTCTCCCAGGTCGGGTTGGCGCCCAGGCATCCCGCGTAGCCGATGTCCGCGGTGTACCCGTCGGCGATCGGCGCCGCGTCCAGGATGTAGGGCATGCCCTCGGCCAGCCGGCGGCCGGTCGGCAGGAACTGGTGCGGCAGGACGACCCCGCGGAAGGCGGTCCGGTCGCCGAACCAGGCGAACGGGACATGGAACCAGTCGTCGACCCCGCGGCTCTCCAGCAGGCGGCGCAGCCGTCGTGCGGCCTGCCGTTCCGTCACCCCTGGCGCGAGGCTCGCCGCCACCTCCTCGGCCGCCTCGTACGCCAGCCGCTGCAGGTCGCGAAACCGCTCCGGACTCTCGTTCATCGCATCACGCTCCGTGCGCCGGGTCGCCGGGTCCCTCGCGTCCCTCACGGGCCGCACAATTAGACTCGCGATCTAATATCGGCCCGGTTTGAACGAAAGTCAAGAACGACGGATCCCTTAGCCTTGGGGCGCTGGACGACGGTCAGGAGGGCGCCATGGCGGACCGGCACCGTCCCGACCGGCGCGCCGCCATCATGCGGACCGCGGCGCGGCTCTTCGCCGACCGCCCGTACGACGTGCTGTCGATGGACGAGATCGCCGCCGCCGCGGGCGTCGCCAAGGGGCTGATCTACTACTACTTCGGCAGCAAGCGGGGCCTGTTCCTGGCGGTCATCGAGGACGCCGCCGGACACCTCGGCGAACTCGCCGCGGAGTTCGGCGACCTGTCCCCGGTCGAGCGCCTGACCCGCAGCCTGGACGGCTTCCTGTGCTGGGCCGAAAGCCACCGCGCCGCCTTCCAGACCATCACCAGCGGAGGCGTCGGCGTGGACGCCGAGGTCGCCGCCCTCCACCACCGCGTCCGCGGCGACCTGCTCGCCGCCCTGTCCCACGGCCTGACCGGCCGCGCCATCCCGTCTCCGGCCCTGCGCATCGCCCTGGAGGGCTGGCTGTCGTTCGTCGAGGGAGCCGCCACGTCCTGGCTGGCGGAACAGGACATGGAGCGAGACGACGTCCGCGACCTCGCCGTCCGCGTCCTGGGCGGCGTCCTGAAAGCCGTCGAGGCCCCCGCGCGTCCACCGGGGCCGGGCGAACACTGACCGTGCGGGCGTGGGGCGGCGTCCAGCTCTCCGCCCCACGCCGGGACGAGCGGGCGCAGCGCGTCGTGGACGGCGCCGGCCAGCGCCGCGTCCTGGAAGTTCGGGGCCTTTCCCGGCACGCCGACCGCCATTGTCGGCGCGACACCGCAGACCAGCAGTCGCCGGGCATCGAATCGTCATGAAGTAACCCCTTCACGAAGGTTGGCCAACACCCCCCGACAACGGCCTCGCGCCATCGCCATTCACCGAGCGAGAGCGTCCGTAAGACCACCGTGACAAATGGCCCGCTTGAGCGGCCCTTCCGGCCGCCGGTCATGGCCGCCATTGGCCTGATGCGGCCAACGGCGATTCCAATGGCGGGCGGCCGCTATGATCATGCAGCTTTGTCACGCACATTCAGAGGGAAATCATGAATATCGACTTCGGCGCCGATGCCGCATTCTCGTGGTACGTCGTCTTTCTGCTGGTGTCCGGCCTCGCCATGCTTCTCATGGCGGCCGTCGGGGGCGGCCAGAGCGGGGGCGAGCGGCTGCTCAACCTGGCGTTCGGCGTGGGCTTCCTCGGCTACGCGATCTACCTCGGGTTCATCTTCGACGGCGGCGAGTACTTCATGTTCTTCTACGCCTTCATTCTGCCGGTCCTGATGCTCTTCAGGTTCGTGAAGGCGCTCTTCGGAGAACGCGCGAGCGCCTGACCCGAGAGGCCCGGGACGCCGGCCGCGGGACCGCTCCCCCGGTCCCGCGGCCGACGTCTCTCCCCGGCGATCCGGCCGTCTCCTCGGTGATCAAGCTGTGGCCTAACAGCTGTCCGTGTATCGTCGATTCCGCTACGTAGTGGCCGGTCCGCCGGCTCGCGACGGACGGGAGCGCCGATTGAAGAAGCTCCGTTTACTGGTCGCCGTCAGAGAAGGCGATTGGGCCACGTTCCATGGCCCCTTCAGCGCCCGCCTCACTTACCGCATGAGGGATATAGCGGCCTTTTCTCCCACGGCGGCCACTACGGCGGACATGACGGAGCGGTGGCGTGAACTGGATCGGGCCGGATTCGGCGAGACGGTGCGGGTCGCCGTCCCGCCGCGGCTGCCGATCGCGGAACTGACCTCCCTGGCCCTTGCCGCCGCACGCAAGCACGGCCTCGCCCAACCCGACGACGGCAGGCGTCCGCGGTACGGCGGCGACACCGGCCCGCTGTTCTCCCGGTACGGGTCCCTCATCCGCATATGGCTTCATGACACGGACGGTGAGCGATACCCCGAGGACATCTCGGTGGGGGACGCCGGGCTGTGCGATGGCGACACCGTCGTCCTGAGCATCGAGCGCGAGGCGGGCGGCGCCTATTCCGTGGGACCCGCGCCCGATCCGCAGGCATTGTTCCGCAGCCTGCAACTGGGCTCACGCTCACCGTCGCCCCAGTCGCTGCCCCGGCTGTGGGGAATCCTTCTCTACACCGACGCGGACGTCGAACTGGCCACCTATGTCCGCACGCACTTCGACGAACTGAACGCGCTCTCGGGCCCGATATTCCGGTTGTTCGTCCTTGAACGCCCGTCCAACTGGTCGGCGACGAAGCGCTACTGGCGCGACAACCTCGAACCCGAGCTGTACCGGGTCTTCAACACGCTGCGCTGGCTCAAATGGAAACCCTACGAGCGGCACCGCGCCTACGACATCGCGCGCACTCTCGGCATCGACCCGGATCTGCTGCCGTGTCTCGCACTGGTCCGCGGCGACGCGATGGAGAACCGGATCGTGTTCCCCATCAACGAGGTCTCGGCGACGTACCTGCGCAAGCTGTTCGGCGAGATCCTGCGAGCGCTCGACGCTCCGCCCGAGCCGTACTCCATCGCCGAGGCGCTCTACTCGTTCGAGGAGAATCACCCATCGGCCGTCGACGGCGACGCGGCCGAGAACGACCAGGCGGCGTTCGAGCGGGTCGCCCGCGCGGAGGAGCGCATCCGGCGGTCGCTCGCCAGGCCGCTCTTCCGCAAGCGCGAGAACAAATACATCCTCAACGGCCACACGGCCATCGTCGAGAGCGGTGCCAGCATGGTGGAGAACTTCAATTTCCACGGCCAGACCACGTTCATCAATCGGCCGGTCGACACCGTCATCCAGGACTTTCAGAACACCCATTCGGCGTTGGCCGGGCAGGAGCACCTCGCCGAGTTGCTGCGGCTCGTCCTGTCCAGTGCCGATCTGCCCGACGAGGACAAGGAGGAGGCGGCCAACGTCATCCAGGGCGTGGCCGTCGACCTCGACCGGGCCGAACCCGACCAGGCGGCCGCGAAGACGAAACTGGAGATGCTCCGCACGGGCCTCGCCCAGGCCGCCGACATAGCCGGCCCGGCCTCCACGATCCTGGCATCGATCCTCGGTGCGCTAGGCGCCTGACCCGCCACCCCGAACCCGCGACCTGCCCCCGCCTCGTGGAATCTGCCGATTCTCTGCCGTCAGGTGGAGTATTCGCCGTCCCAGGGGGCGCTGAATCCGAGGTTGTCGGGATAGAGCTCGGCCCAGTCGTCTTCGTTCTCGTCCTCCCCGTGCCGCTCGATGACCAGGCCGAATAGGACGCCGTCGGCGGTCACCCGGAACGGGCGGATTCCGATGTCCTGGTATTCGCGCTGCGGTAGAGCGTCCAGCAACTCCGCCATGCGCGCCTCCGCGCGAACCCCGGGCGAATCTGCTTGGCCGCGTTGCTGCTGCTCCTCGCGTGCTGTCCCAGCGCACCAGATGTCGGAGTCGATGTGGCGGCCCTCGAAGTCGAACCGATGGAGGACGGTGTAAAGCCGCTTCACGTCCTCCCAGCCCTCGCCGTGGCGGTACCCGTCCGGGAACGCGTAGGTGATCGACGCGAGGAACTGGCCGCCGGCACCCTAGCCGCGGGCTCCGACATGATCCCCGCCTTGCGCGGCGCTGTCACAAACGGGCGGGGCGTCCGGTCCTTAGCTGTGGACATTCACCAGCTGTGGAGGAGGAACGCATGAGCTCTCACCTGCCCCCGGGCGTCGAGGTGGTCTCGACCCTGCCGGACGCCGCGGCCAAGATCGTGGACGGTGCCGAGGCCAGGACGATCCGCGTCACGCTGCCGCCCGGCGACCCGGGCGCGCCGCCGCACCGGCACCCCGGACCGGTGTTCGGCTACGTGACCCAGGGCGAGATCCTCTTCGAGCTGGAGGGCCAGGCGCCGCGGGTGATCAAGGCCGGTGACGCCGTGTTCGAGCCGGGCGGCGACGTGATCCACATCCAGGGCGCCAACAACCTTCCGGACGCGCAGTCGCAGCTGGTGGTGACCATGTTCGCGCCTCCCGGGACTCCCGTCCTGACCGTGGTCGGCGAGGAGGAGCTGGCCGAACGCCGACACCTGCGGGTCCCCAGGTCCTGAGGGACGCGCAGGGAGGAGCCGGGCGGGCGGGGGCTGCCGCCCGTCCGGTCCGCCGGGGCGCTACCACCAGGCGGGCGGTTTGCCGGTGCTGTGGAGCCACGTCGTGAAGAACGCGCCGAGGTCCTGGCCGGAGACCCGCTCGGCGAGGGCCTCGTACTCCTCGGTGGTGCCGTTGCCGTACTTGTGCTCGTCCAGCCAGGTGCGGGTCAGCTTCATGAACAGGTCGTCGCCGATCCTGTGCCGGAGGGCCTGCAGCGCCATTCCGCCGCGAAAGTAGATCGAGCGGTGGAACATCTGGTCGCGGCCCGGGTCGGCGGTCACGACGCCCCAGAACGCGGGCCGTCCCGGCGGCATGGGCGGCGGGTCGGCGTAGATCTGCTCGAACGCCTCCTGGGCGGACGGGCCGCCGTGCTTCTCGGCCCAGTACTTCTCAGTCCACAGCGCGTAGCCCTCGTTCAGCCAGACGTCCTTCCAGCGTCCGGGGGAGACGCTGTTGCCGAACCACTGGTGGCTCATCTCGTGCACCACACCCTTTTCGATGGGGTGCTTCTGGTAGGTCGGACGGGTCTGCGTCTCCAGCGCGTTCTCGATGTTGAGCGGCGGGACGGAATTGTTCTCGATGATGGAGCCGGAGCTGGTGAACGGGTAGGGGCCGAAATAGTCGGCCAGCCCGTCGGTCGCCCGCGTCGTCCATTCCGGGGTCTGGAGCGCGTCGGGGTCGGACGCCACCGCCGGGTCGACCGCGTCCAGTTGCGGGACGCCCTTGGGGGTGGTGGTCGTCGACACGTTGAACCGTCCGATCGAGACGGTCGCGAGGTAGGTCGTCATCGGCCTGTCCTCGCGCCAGCGGAAGGTCTCCTTGCCGCCGGCGGTCCACCGCTTGACCAGGTGGCCGTTGGAGATCGCCTTGAGCCCCTTCGGCACCGTCGTCTCGATCGTGAAGAGCGCCTTGTCGCGCGGGTTGTCGTTGGACGGGAACCAGGTGGAGGCGGCGTTGGGCTCGGAGACCACCGTGGCGCCGTCCGGCGTGTGCAGGAACCCGTACGGCAGGTCGAACACGATCGGGCCGCCCAGCGTCCGCGGCACGCCGTCGTACCGGACGACCACGGTGAACGGCCGCGACTTGCGCAGCCCCCGCCGCGGCGTGATCTCCAGCTCGCGCTCGCCGGTCCGGGCGAACGCGGCCTTGTGCCCGTTCACGCGCACCGACCGCACGTTCAGTTCGAACAGGTCCAGGTTGAACCGGGACAGGTTCTGGGTGGCGGTGGCCGTGATCGTGGTCGTCCCTGTGAGATGGTCGGTGTCGGGGTCGTAGGCGGTCTTCAGGTGGTAGCGGGCGACGTCGTACCCGCCGTTGCCGAGGTCGGGGAAGTAGGGGTCGCCGAGCCCGGGCGCCCCGGGCTCGTACCGGACATCGGCGGATGCGCCGGGCACGCAGAGCCCGAACGTCACGGCGGCGGCCGCGCCGACCACCACCGGAAGCCGCCTCGCCCCGCCGACCGGCCTGTCTCCATCAGATCCGAACATGATCATTAACGTCCCCGGCCCGCTCCGGTGATGATCATGGCCCCGCTCCATTGACCGCATCCGGCCACCCCGCCCGCCCTGCACGGCGGCCGATGAGTTTCGGCGCTCCGCCAGGTCTGCACGCTGGACGACCTCTACGACCGGTGAGGAGCTTCATGGGCAAGGTCATCTACTGGATGAACACCTCGATGGACGGCTATATCGAGGACCCCGGCGGCGGCATGGGCTTCATGGACCCGGACGACGACTTCCGCCGGGCGGCGAACGAGCATGTCCGCCGGATCTCGGCGTTCCTGTTCGGGCGGCGCCTGTACGAGGCGATGGAGAAGCCCTGGACGCAGGACCTCGGCAAGGAGGACGCCCCGCCCCTCGAGCGGGAGTTCGCCCAGCTCTACAAGGAGACGCCGCGGTACGTCTTCTCCGATACCGTCCAGACCGTCCCGGAAGGGGTCACGATCGTCCGCCGCAAGGACGCCGAGTCCACGGTGACGCGCCTCAAGCAGGAGTTCGACGGCCCGCTTCAGCTCGGCGGCCCCGAGCTCGCCGCCTCCCTGGCGGACCTGATCGACGAGTTCTGGGTGTACGCGTCCCCCGTGATCATCGGCGGCGGCAAGCCGTACATGCCCGTGAGCAAGGAGGTGCGGCTGCACCTGGCCGAACACCGAGTCTTCCCCTCGGGCATCACGTTCCGGCGCTACACCCGCGCGTGACCGGCCAAGAGTCGAACCCGCCCTACCGACCAGCGTGAAGGCGGCCGACTAGAGCATCTCGCCGACAGGCCCTCGCCTGGCAATGGAACTAGTCCCGCTTGGCTTGGGCAATAAGGGAGGCGAAGGCCCGGCGGGTGAGGATGAGGTGCCCGGCGTCGGCGTCCTTACTGTCACGGACGCCGACGCCCCCCGCGAGTCGTGCCAGTTCGACGCAGTTGCCGTGGTCGTCCGACCGCGTGGATTTGCGCCATTGGGTGGTCATGAGAGCGCGATCGAGGGGCCTCGGTGAGGCGACTCATCCCGCAGAGCTAGGGAAAGGAGGCCGGCGAAGGCTTGCCGGGAGAGAGCGAGGTGGCCTGCGCCGGGTGCCTTGCTGTCCCGAATGCCAATCTCCGGGCCGAGATCAGCGACCTCAATACAGTCCGACTGGGTCGAGGTACTACCGCTGTAGCTGGACTTTCGCCATTGGATCATGAGAATCGCTCCAGCATCTTGATGAGCACGTTCAGTGATGCGTTCTTGGGTAAGGCCACATCTCCGATGAGGTCGAACCACACCCGATATGAGGCTATCTCGGTTGCATCCTGGACGAGTCGTCCGCCCCCATGGGCAGCACAGTAGACCGTGTGCGAGCGGTCCACGGTCATGATCTTGAAAGAACCGTCGCGGCCTACGTGCGCACCGGCGTCCCTGGGAACGATTCTGATGGTGACATGGGAGAGACTGGCCATCTCCACGAGATGGGCAAGTTGCTCGCGCATGATCGCGGTGGAGCCCACCGGCTGCTCTATGACGCCTTGGTCGAGCAGAACCCACACTCGGGGCCGTGGCTTGCGGTGGAGGTACTCCTGGCGCTGGAGACGGGCCTTGACTCCGTCCTCGGGGTCTTCTATCCCGGCCGCGTCGAACATGGCGCGGATGTAGCCCTCGGTTTGGAGTAGGCCCGGAACCCAGCCGAGCTCCCATATCCGAAGTTCAGCGGATCTTGCTTCAAGATCTAGATGTGTCTTGAACCATTCGACCTCGTGCCCCGCCTTGGCGAAGTTCACCAAGCGCCTGAAAGAGCAGCCCAAGCCCCAGGCGCTGTCGATCTTGCTTGCGTGGTTCGCCTGGAGCCTGGTGTCTCCTGATTCAACACGGGCAACCAATGACCGATCCCTGTCGATCAGGTCGCCCACGGCAGCGAGGGACAGTCCTCGCTCAAGGCGCTGTCTTCGCAGCTCAACGGCTATGAAGTCCCAGAGATCATTGTCGGGATCGAAGCCGTGACGCGTGCGCATGGTCATCCTTGGCTTGTTGAGCTTGTTGAACTCCCGTAGCCAATATATGTCAACCGGAGGCAGCCTTGTCGTGGAAACGCGAGGGAAAGGGAGGTGGGTGAAATGGGAGTGAAAGCCTCGGGTTCGGGCGAGTTGGACATTTCTTGTCTCGCGGCCGGGACGGTGTCGGGGCTGGTGCGGACTCTGGTGGAGTTCCGGCTTGCGGAATGGGGGCTGGAAAAGCTCGCGGACGATGTTCTGTTGATCGCCGGTGAGCTTGTCGCCAATGCCGTCCGGCACGCGCCGGCGGATCGGGAGATCCGGGTCCGGTTCACGCGGGAGGCTTCGGCCGTCGTGCTGGCGGTCTGGGACTCGTCCGATGCCATGCCGGTGGTGCGGCCGGTCGTGGAGCTCACGCTGGACGACGTCGTGCCGGACGCTCGGGCCCTGGAGGACGGGCACGACGACGGGATCGGCGGGTGGGGCCTCCCGCTCGTCCAGGCCCTCTCGTCCGGCTGCGGAGTCCGTGACACCGAGCCGCACGGCAAGTGGGTTTGGGCGAAGGTCGCCACCTGATGCGTACGGCCTTGCTGTGGGGGCGGACGGCGGCGGGGCGCCGCATGGCCGTGCGCTGGCTCGATCTTCTTGCCGACGGGGTCGGTGCGCGCGGGTATCGGTGCGTCCGGCTCTATCGGGTCGGGTGGCGGCCGATGCTGTGGGTCTACGCGCGCGGGGCCGTCCGGGATGTCGGGGTCCTGCTGGACGTGCGGGCCGTCCCCGGGGGCCTCGCCTACCACGAGACTGAGCGGGGACGGGCGGGCTACCTATCTCCGTGCGGAGAGGTCGAGGGAGCCGTTGAGCAGGTTGACCTGCTTCTCAAGCACCGCATGTTCCCGGCCACCTGGTAGAGCTGAGCCACCGCCCACGGAGGCTGTGGGCGGTGGCTGTGTTCAGCGGGCGGGCAGGATTCGGCCCGTGACTTCGCCGAAGCCGATGCGGGTGCCGGACGGGCCGGGGGCCGTGGCGGTGATGGCCACCTCGTCGCCGTCCTCTAGGAAGGTGCGGGGCTCGTTGTTGACCTCGATGGGCTCCTTGCCGCCCCAGGTCAGTTCTATGAAGGCGCCGCGCTGGTCCTTGGCCGGGCCTGAGATGGTGCCGGACGCGAACAGGTCGCCTGTGCGGGACGAGGCGCCGTTCACCGTCATGTGCGCGAGCATCTGCGCCGGGGACCAGTACATCTCGCGGTAGGGCGGGCGGGAGACCACCTGGCCGTTCCACGAGACCTCAAGAGAAAGGTCCAGGCCCCACGGGTTCTTCTCCTGGAGGTAAGGGAGGGGCTCCGGGTCCTGGGGCGGGGTCGCCACGCGGGCCGCTTCCAAGGCGAGGAGGGGGACGACCCAATGGGAGATGGACGTCGCGAAGCTCTTCCCTAGGAAGGGCCCAAGGGGGACGTACTCCCACGCCTGAATGTCACGGGCCGACCAGTCGTTGACCAGGACGACCCCGAAGACGCGCTCGGAGAAGTCTTCCGTGGTGACCGGCGTGCCCAGGGGCGAGCCGGTGCCCACGACGAAGCCGACTTCGGCCTCGATGTCGAGGCGGCGGCTCTCGCCGAAGGTCGGGGCGTCCTCGCTCTTGCGCTGGCCGGTGGGGCGGACGATGTCCGTCCCGGACGGGACGACCGTGCCGGCGCGGCCGTGGTAGCCGACCGGGAGGTGCTTCCAGTTCGGCATCAGCGGTTCGGAGCCGGGGCGGAACAGGCGGCCGAGGTTCGACGCGTGGTGCTCGGACGCGTAGAAGTCGACGTAGTCGGCGACCTCGAACGGCATGTGCATGGTGACCGCGTCCACCGGGTGCACCGCCGCGTCGGGGATGTCGTCCCCGACCAGGTCGAGGAGCTGTTCGCGGACCTCGACCCAGCGGGCGTGGCCCTGCGTCATGAACGGGTTCAGGGACGGTGCCGCGAAGACGTCGTCGCCCAGCGCCGCGGCGAGGTCCACGACCGAGTCGGCCACGCGGACGCCCGCGCGCGGTGAACCGCCGGGGGGAGAGAAAACGCCGTACGGGAGGTTGGCGAGCCCGAAGTGGGAGCCTTCGGGGATCGCGATGCGGGTCATCGGGTGGTCTCCTGGAGGGCGGACGCGAGCAGGCCCAGGTCCGCGAGTTCGTTCAGCGGGTCGGTGATGCTGCACGTCCCGAAGGACAGGAAGCGGCCCCGGGCGGCGATCGTGCGGGCCGTGCCGAGCGTCGAGACGTGGGACGCGACGGAGCGGGCGTCGCGGTCGGCCAGGATCGCGGCCAGTTCGGTGACGGGGCGGCCGCGCAGGGCGGCGTCGGTCGCGAGCAGCAGGTTCAGGAAGCCGTGCTGGTGGAAGCCGGTCTCCGGGTCGGTGTTGCGGACGGGGTGGTGCAGCCCGGCCGTCGCCTTGAACGGGAGGCGGGCGTCCACGACCTGCTTGATCCCGGCGGCGAGCTCCTCCGGGCTCGGGTAGAGGTGCGCCTTGACGCCGCCGGTGCGGAACTTGGCGCGGTGCCGCCGGGCGGCGACGGCGGCGATCATCGCGGAGCGGCGGTCGTCGCGCGGGATCTCGACGTAGACGGGGACGTCGGCGCGGCCGAGCAGGCGGAAGAACTCCTCCGGCTGCATGCCGGGCGGGACGGCGACCTCCAGGCCGCGCACCGTGATCGGCAGGTCGGCGGCGGCCGCGAGGGCCTTGGACGCCTGGCACGGGCCGCTCGGCGCGGTGATCGACACGTCGAGGGGCTCCCCGCCGAGCAGCGGGTAGAGGTCGTCCAGCGCGGTCGCCGGCAGGACGAGCGGGCCGACGAGGTCGGCGTACGGGGCGGCGCGGTGCGCGCGGTGGGCCGGGACGGCGTCGGCGAGCGGCGCGAGACCCGGCGGGAACACGGCGGCGTCGTCGCACAGGCCGTGGGCGAACGCGGGGATCACGGCCGCCTCGCCCAGGTCCACGCGTAGGCGGAGTCTTCGCAGGCCAGCCCGCCTTCACCGAGTTCGAGCGGGTGGAACGTGTCGACCATGACCGCCAGCTCGTCGAAGAACTCGACGCCGATGCTGCGCTCGTAGGCGCCGGGCTGCGGGCCGTGCGCGAGGCCGCCGGGGTGGACGGAGACGGAGCCCTGGCCGATGCCGGAGCCCTTGCGCGCCTCGTAGTCCCCGCCGCAGTAGAACATGATCTCGTCGGAGTCGACGTTCGAGTGGTAGTACGGCACCGGGATCGACAGCGGGTGGTAGTCCACCTTGCGCGGCACGAAGTTGCACACGACGAAGTTGTGGCCCTCGAACACCTGGTGGACGGGCGGCGGCTGGTGGACGCGGCCCGTGATCGGCTCGAAGTCGTGGACGCTGAACGTGAACGGGTACAGGCAGCCGTCCCAGCCGACGACGTCGAACGGGTGCCGCGCGTAGGTCATGCGGGTGCCGACGATGCGGCGCGACGTGCGGTGCTTGACGAGGACCTCGACGTCGGTCTCGTCGGAGAGCAGAGGTTCGGACGGGCCGTGCAGGTCGCGTTCGCAGTACGGGGCGTTCTCCAGGAACTGCCCGTAGCGGGACAGGTAGCGCTTGGGCGGCGCGATGTGGCCCGTCGCCTCGATCGCGTAGGCGCGCAGCGGCTCGTCGCCGGTCGGCAGCCAGCGGTGCGTGGTGGACGTCGGGATGATGACGTAGTCGCCCTGCTGCGCGGACAGCGTGCCGAAGACCGTCTCGACCGTGGCCGTTCCCGACTCGATGTAGACGATCTCGTCGCCGGTCGCGTTGCGGTACAGCGGCGAGTCGGCGGACGACACGACGTAGGAGAGGCGCACGTCGCTGTTGGCGAGGATCACCCTGCGGCCGGTGACGACGTCGGTGTCCGCCCAGGTCTCCTTGGGGAACAGCTCGTGCAGCTTCAGGTGCCGCGGCTTGAGCGGGTGGTTGGGGGTCGTCGCCGTGTCGGGGACGTCCCAGGCCCGGGAGTCGGTGATCGCCGACGGGATCTCCCGGTGGTACAGGAGGGACGAGTCGGACGAGAAGCCCTCCTCGCCCATCAGTTCCTCGAAGTACAGCCGCTCCTCGCCGTCCCCGTGGTCGATGTGCCTGTGCTGGGTGTGGCGCTTCGGCGGCACGTGGCCGACCCGACGGTAGTGGGCCATGTCCATCGCCTCCGATGGTTAATGCATTAACTACTTTCTGCCGACCTTACGGGTGTTCTTCCGTTCAGGGAAGGGCCTAACCCGGTCACGGCGGCCCGGCCCTCCCCGTGCCGCCCGGCCGGCGTGGGGTCAGGAACGCTCGCGGGCGTCGAAGGACGTCCGGCCCGCGATGAGCTTGTCCAGCAGCATGATCAGCATCCGCTGCTCGGTCTCGGTCAGCGTGCCGGCCCACTGCCGCTCGCGCTCGTGCTGCGCGGCGAAGATCTCCAGCATCGCCGTGCGGCCCTTCTCGGTCAGCGACAGGATCACCGACCGGCCGTCGCGCTCGCCGGGCGTCCGGTCCATCATCCCGTCCGCGACCAGCGTCTTCGCCAGGTTGGAGACGGCGGCGCGGCTCATCCCGGCGAGCGTCGCGGCCCGGCCCGGCTCCAGCGGACCGGCGAGCCAGGTCACGAACAGCAGCCGGAACCCGGCCCAGGAGTGCCCGCGCGGCCGGTGCACCGTGGACTCCAGGTCGTAGGTGACGATCGCCGACGCCCGGTTCAGGGTCAGCAGCAGCCGGGTCGCGAGGCGGTCGGGGAAGCCGAACTCCTCCGCCAGCCGCCGCCCCGCGAGGTCGACGAACGTCCAGAAGCCGAGGTCGTCCCGCTCATCCATCGCCCCCACCCCACATCCCACCCGCGCTCCACATCCCACCCGCACCCCACATCCCACCTGCGACCCGCAGTCGACCGCCACCCCACATCCCACCATCGCGCCGCATTCGACCCGCACCCCACATCCGGTTCATGGTTTGACCATTTAACCCGGCGGGCCGCCGGGTGTCAGGGGGAGATCATCGGGCATTTCCCGGAGCGGGGAGCGGGCAGACCACGGGGAGGCACGCATGGCGACCGTCGCCGACCAGTTCATCGAGGTGCTGCGGCAGGCCGGCGTACGGCGCGTCTACGGGGTGGTGGGCGACAGCCTCAACCCCGTCGTGGACGCCGTCCGCCGGACGGCCGGGATCGACTGGGTGCACGTCCGCAACGAGGAGGCGGGCGCGTTCGCGGCGGCGGCCGAGGCGCAGACGACCGGGCGGCTCGCGGTGTGCGCGGGCAGCTGCGGGCCCGGCAACACGCACCTGATCCAGGGCCTCTACGACGCTCACCGGTCAGGGGCGCCGGTGCTGGCGCTGGCGTCGCAGATCCCGAGCGTCCAGATCGGCAGCGGCTACTTCCAGGAGACGCATCCCGAGCGGCTGTTCACCGAGTGCAGCCACTACTGCGAGCAGATCGTCACGCCGGAGCAGATGCCGCGCATCCTGCGGACCGCGATCCAGCACGCGATCGGGCACGGCGGCGTCGCGGTGCTGACGATGCCCGGCGACACCGCCGGCAAGGACGCGGTCGCCCCGACCGGGGAGCACGACTTCCTCGTCCGGAAGGGGATCGTCCGGCCGCCGTCCGACCAGGTCGCGCAGCTCGCCGGGGCGCTGAACCGGGCGCGCAGGCCGATGCTGTTCTGCGGCTCCGGCGTGAAGGACGCGCACGCCGAGGTGATGGAGCTGGCGCACAGGCTGCTGTCGCCGGTCGGGCACGCGCTGCGCGGCAAGGAGTGGATCCAGTTCGACAACCCCTTCGACGTCGGCATGAGCGGGCTGCTCGGCTACGGCGCCTGCTACGAGGCGATGCAGGCCGCCGACCTCGTCCTGCTGCTGGGCACCGACTTCCCGTACGACCCGTTCCTGCCCGGCAAGAACACGATCCAGGTGGACGACGACCCGGCGAAACTGGGGCGGCGCACACCGCTCGACCTGGCCGTCCATGGTGACGTGGGCGAGACGCTGAGACTGGTCATGGACCAGGTCGAGCAGAAGCAGGACCAGTCGTATCTGGACGACATGCTGCACCGCCACACGCGCGCGCTGGAGAACGTCGTCTCCGCCTACACGCGCGACATCGAGAAGCACATTCCGATCCATCCGGAGTTCGTCGCGAGCGTCCTGGACGACCTCGCAGCCGACGACGCGATATTCACCGTCGACACCGGCATGTGCAACGTGTGGGCCGCCCGCTACCTCACCCCCAACGGGCGCCGCCGCGTGATGGGCTCGTTCGTGCACGGCTCCATGGCCAACGCGCTGCCGCACGCCATCGGCGCCCAGTACGGCGCGCCCGGACGCCAGGTCGTGTCGCTCTCCGGCGACGGCGGCCTCGGGATGCTGCTCGGCGAGCTGCTCACCGTGAAGCTCCACCGCGTCCCCGTGAAGATCATCGTGTTCAACAACGCGTCGCTCGGCATGGTGAAGCTGGAGATGATGGTGGACGGCTTCCCCGCCTACGAGACCGACCACGAGGCCGTCGACTACGCGGCGGTCGCGGCGGCCATGGGGATCGAGTCGGCGCGGGTGGAGCGCCCGTCCGACGTCCGCACGCTGATGGAGCGGGCCCTCGCCGCGCCCGGCCCGTACCTGCTGGACGTCGTCACCGACCCGAACGCCCTGTCCATCCCGCCGCACATCACGCCGCAGCAGGTCAAGGGGTTCGCGCTGTCGGCGGGCAAGACCGTCCTCACCGGCGGCGTCGGCAAGATGCTCGACCTGGCGCGCAGCAACCTGCGCAACATCCCCCGCCCCTGACCGCCCGGGCGCCGCGGTCGGCATCAGGGGAGAGCCGCGGTCGGGGTCAGGCGGGGAGCCGCGCCGCGATCCCGTCCAGGACGATCGACAGGCCGAGCTCGAACCCCGCGCCGAAGTCGGTGCCCCCGGCGTCCATGTGCGCGGCGAGCGTCGGGTAGTCGGCGGCGTCCCGCCGGATCAGCTCCCCGGCCCGCTCCCGCAGCTCCGCCTCCGCGGCCGGGTCGCGGAACCGGGCGCGCCATGCCAGCTCCTCTGCGACGAACCCGTGCAGGTAGCCGCTGACCGCGCTCACGGCCGCGGTGAGCTCCGGTCCCGACAGGCCCGCCCGGTGGAGCGCCGCGAACACGCGCTCGGAGCGGGCCAGGGAACCGGGGCCGAGCAGCGGTCTCGTCCCCATCAGGGCGGGCACCCACGGGTGGCGGAGCAAGACCTCCCGCCCGCGAGCCATGTGCGCGGCGACGACGTCCCGCCAGCCGCCGGTCTCGTCCGGCACCGGCTCGATCTCGGCGATGGCGGCGTCGAGGGCCAGATCGAGGACGTCCTCCTTGGCGGCGACGTACTCGTACAGCGACATGGTCCCGGCGCCGAGCCGGGCGGCGAGCCGCCGCATCGAGAAGCCGTCCACGCCCTCGGCGTCGAGCAGCGCGACCGCCGCCGCGACGATCCGCTCGCGCGACAGCCGGGGCTTGCGCGGACGTTCCGCGCCGCGAAACCAGACCGAGTCCGTGCGTGCAGTTCCCATCCGTGCAGTTCCCATCCGCGCAGCCTCTATCCGTGCAGTGTACGGAAAACCGTACGGCTAGCTTGGCCTCGATTGCGGAACCCCCTCTGACAGAAGGAGGCCGACATGGACGACGAGTGGCTGCGCTCGTACGCGCTGCTGGCGCTGCGGGTCGCCCGAGCCGCGGACGGGCCGAACACCAGCGGGCTGGCGCTGGTCTACCGCGGCCCGGCCGGATGGCGGGAGGCGGTCGCGGCGGAGGAGCCGGTCCCACCCGCCCGCCTCGCCGACGACGCGGACACGCTGCTGGACGCCCTGCCGTCCGAACCCGCCCACGCCCCTCACCACGCCACCCGCCGCACTGACCACCGCGCCGACCGCGATGCCGACCGCGATGCCGGCCACCGCACTGACCACCGTGCCGACCACCGCACTGACCACCATGCCGACCGCGATGCCGACCGCCATGCCGACCAGCGCGCTGACCACCGCACTGACCACCGCACTGACCACCGCACTGACCACCGCACTGACCACCGCACTGACCACCGCACTGACCACCGCGCCGACCACCGTGCCGCCCATCTCGCCGGGCAGGTGCGGGCGTTGCGGGCGGTGGCGCGGCGGCTCGCGGGCGCGCCGGCCGCGCTGCCGGAGTACGTCCGCGAATGCCTGGGCATCGAGGCGGAGCGGGTGCCGGAGGCGGTGTTCGCCGAGGCGCACGAGATGCTCGACGCGGCGCTCCCGCCGGGCACCCCCGGCGGGTCGCTCGCCGGGCGGGCTGGCGCGGCGCCCACCGGCTCGACGACGTCGACCGGCTGCCCGCGCTCGTGGACCGCGCGGTCACCGAGACCCGGGTCCGCACCTCCCGGATCGTCCCGCTGCCCGAGGACGAGACCGTCACGTGCCGGCTCGTGTCCGATGTGCCGTTCCACGCGGCGGGCGAGTACGCGGGCGGGAGGTCCTCCACCATCCACATCAACCGCGATGTCCCGTTCAACCTGGCCGACCTGCTGTACGTCGTGGCCCACGAGGGGCATCCGGGGCATATCGCCGAAGCGGTGCTCAAGGAGATCCATCTGCCCGGACGGCTCGAACGGCGGGTCTGGTTCCTGCTCTCACCGCAGGGCGTCCTCAGCGAGGGGCTGGGGCTGGCGGCGGAGGAACTGGTCTTCCCCGGGGACGAGGCCCGGGAATGGCTCTCCCGGAACGTCCTCGGCCGGGACCCCGGCGAGGTCGCCGCCCTGCACCGCGCGGCGAACCTGCTGTGGGGCGTCTGGCCCAACGCCACGCTGATGGCCGCCGAGGGGCGGCCGGAACGCGAGGTCCGCGAGTATCTGGTGCGCTGGGCGCTGCTCGGGGAGGACGAGGCGGCCGCCGCGATGCCGCTCGTCATGGTGCCGGGAGGCAACCCCTACCTCTACGCCTACTACCACGGATGGCGGCTCGTCCGGGCCTGGCTGGACGGCCCCGACCGGTGGGCGCGGGCGCGGCGGCTGCTCACCGGGGACCTGCACCCCGCCGAGCTCGCGGAGAGCGCCGGCGCCGGTTAGCGGTACTCGCGGGCGATCTCGGCCAGGGACTCCTCGACCACCTCGGCGAGGGAGCGGGTGGAGCGCTCCTCGGTCCAGGTCACGGACGCGACGCGGAGCGCGGTCATGAACGCCCCGGCCATGACGCGGTGGCGCAGGCCGGCGGACGGGACGCCGTCGCGGGCGGCGATCAGCTCGGTGAGGGCCCGCTCGAACTCGGCGTAGTGGGCGAGCTGCCGGGCCAGCACGGACGGGTGGTTGCGGGCGAGCCGGACCTGCGCCGCCCACTGCGGGTCGAGGTCGCCGAACCGCTCGTGGACGAGCCGCCACGTGGCCTGCAGCGCCGTCCAGGACGACTCGTCGTCCGGGCGTGTCGCGAAGGTCTCCAGGAGGGCGCGCATCCGCTGCTCGCCGCCGTAGAGGAGGGCCTCCTCCTTGCCGCCGAAGTAGTTGGAGAAGGTGCGGCGGGACACGCCGGCGGCGTCGGCGATGGCCTCGACGGTGACCTCGTCCAGGCCGTGCTCGACGGAGAGGCGCATCGCGGCCTCGTGAAGGGCGCGGCGCGTCGCCTCCTTCTTGCGCTCGCGGAGCCCGCCGCGCGGCTCAGGCCGCGCTCCCTGGGGCTCGGGGCGTCCGTCCTGCTGCCCGGACGATCCGCCCTGGGGCTCGGGGCGTCCGCTCTGCCGCTCGGGCGACCCGCCCTCGCGCTCGCGCAGTCCGCCCTTGTGTTCGCGCAGCCCACCGGTGCTCTCCATGGTGCGTCCAGCCTACCCATCTTCAAATGCTGCTCTGTGAGAAAATTTGCCCACTGGGAATAAGAGTCCGGGGCGGCGGGGTTGAAGCCTCGTTCCCAACTTCTCGCGGAGGCGTCTCTTGACCGTTCCTGCCCCGACCAGACCTGCGCAGATGACGCACCGGCAGGTCCTAGAAGCACTCAGCGGCCTGCTGCTGGTGCTGTTCGTGGCGATGCTCAGCGGCACCGTCGTGTCCACCGCGCTGCCGCAGATCATCGGTGCGCTCAAGGGCAGCCAGTCGCAGTACACGTGGGTCGTCACCGCGACCCTGCTGGTGTCCACCGCCAGCACCCCCATCTGGGGAAAGCTGGCCGACCTCTACAACAAGAAGACGCTGCTCCAGGCGGGCGTCGTCATCTTCATCGTGGCGTCGGCCGCGTCCGGGTTCGCGCAGAACACCGCGCAGCTCATCTTCTTCCGGGCCGTGCAGGGGCTCGGCGTCGGCGCGCTGCAGATCCTCGTCCAGATCATCATGGCCGCCATGATCAGCCCGCGCGACCGGGGCCGCTACTACGGCTACCTCGGCGGCGTGATGGCGGTCGCGACCGTCGGCGGGCCGCTGCTCGGCGGGCTGATCGTCGACTCGGCGCTCGGCTGGCGCTGGTGCTTCTTCATCGGCGTCCCGTTCGCCGTCGTCGCGTTCGTGCTGCTGCAGAAGACCCTCAAGCTGCCGGTCATGCGGCGTCCCGACGTGAAGATCGACTACGCGGGGGCGACGCTGATCGCCGCCGGTGTCAGCGTCCTGCTCATCTGGGTCACCTTCGTCGGCGAGAACTTCGCCTGGCTGTCCTGGCAGACGGCCGCGATGGCGGGCGGCGGCGTCGTGCTGCTGGCGATCGCCATGTGGGTCGA
The DNA here is from genome assembly GCF_040677125.1 of Actinomadura sp. NPDC049382. NCBI lineage: Bacteria > Bacillati > Actinomycetota > Actinomycetes > Streptosporangiales > Thermomonosporaceae > Actinomadura > Actinomadura sp. NPDC049382. The sequence continues at coordinate 14,911 of NZ_JBFARO010000056.1, read as the reverse complement.
GAGGCGGGCGGCCGAGCCGATCGTCCCGCTGGACATCGTCGCGCGCCGCAACACCGCCCTCGCGATCATCGCGAGCCTCGCGGTCGGCATGGCCATGTTCGGCGGCGCCGTCTTCCTCGGCCAGTACTTCCAGATCGGACGCGGCTACAGCCCGACCAAGGCGGGCCTGCTGACCTTCCCGATGATGCTCGGCGTGTTCGGCGCGTCCACCATCGCCGGACGCCTCGCCACCAAGACCGGCAAGGTGAAGCCGTACATCGTGTTCGGGACGCTCGTCCTGACCGCCGGGTTCGGCATGCTGGCGACCATCGACCACGAGACCTCGCTGGTCTACCTCGGCGTCGGGATGTTCCTGATCGGCGCCGGGGTCGGCATGACGATGCAGAACCTCGTGCTCGTCGTGCAGAACTCCGTCCACCTGAACGAGATCGGCGCCGCCAGCGGGACCGTCACCTTCTTCCGCTCCCTCGGCGGGACGGTCGGCGTGTCGGTGCTCGGCGCGGTGCTCGCCAACCAGGTCGCCGACAAGATCGCCGGCGGGCTGCGGCAGCTCGGCGTCGACCCGACCGCGGGCGGCGGCGACGCCGGCAACCTCGACATCGCGGCGCTGCCGGGACCGGTCAAGGAGATCGTCCGGGCCGCCTACGGCGACGCCACCGGGCACATCTTCCTGGTATCCACCGCCATCGCGGTCGTCGGGATCATCGCGGCGGCGCTGCTCAAGCCGGTCACGCTGCGCGACAGCCTCGACCTGGCCGAGCCCGCGAAGCCCGCCGAGGCGGGCGCGGCGGACGCGGCGGAGAAGGCGGGCAGGACGCACAAGGCGGACGCCCCGATGACCGCCGCCGCGGACGGTTCGTTGTCAGGCACCTGACAATCGCCGCCGCGAAGAGCTGACTTCAGTCAGAAGTGCACGAAAGCCGCCAACCGTACGGTCGGTAATCCGGATCCCCGTACCGGAGGCGGTGGGAGATGAGCGGACGATCGGAGTTCGGGCACCGTGCGGCGTCGGTCGCGCGCGCGGGCGGCATGTTCGCCCGGAGCGGGCTGTGGCGCCCCGGGCCGCCGCTGAAGGTCGTCCGCCAGCTCGACGCCCTGCGCCGCTGGGGCACCCTGCTCGGCGGGACGGTCGCCTCCGCGGCCGCCCGCGACCCCGGCGTCGTCGCGATCGCCGACGACGCCGGGGAGCTGACCTACGGCGAGCTGGACGCCCGCACCGACCGGCTCGCCGCAGCGCTCGGCCGGTTCAACGACTCGCCCCGCGTGGCGGTGCTGTGCCGCAACCACCGCGGCATGGTCGAGGCGCTCACCGCGTGCAGCAAGCGCGGCTCCGACCTCGTGCTGCTCAACACGGGGATGAGCACCGAGCAGCTCGTCACCGTCCTGCGGCAACAGCGGGTCGAGGTCGTCATCGCCGACGCCGAGTTCGCCGGGTTCGTCGCGGCCGTTCCGAAGACCGTGCACGTCATCACAGCCGGCGGGCTTGGGTCGGAGCTGGAGAACGTCATCGCCACCGCGCCCGCGGCGCCGGTCGACCCGCCGGCGAAGCCCGGCCGGACGATCGTGCTCAGCTCCGGCACCACCGGCCACCCCAAGGGCGCCGACCGGCACTCCCGCCCCGGGCTGTCGCCGCTCACCTCGATCCTGTCCCGCATCCCGTACCGGGTGCACGAGCGGATGTTCATCGAGGCGCCGCTGTTCCACACCTGGGGCTACGCGATGCTCCAGACCGCGATCTCGCTGCGCGCCACGATCGTCCTGCGGAGCCGGTTCGACCCCGAGCAGACCCTCCGCACGATCGACCTCACGGGTGCGACCGCGCTCGTCGCCGTGCCGGTCATGCTCCAGCGCGTCCTGGACGTCCCGGAGGCGGCGCGGCGCAAGCACGACACGTCCTCGCTGCGGATCGCCGCCGTCAGCGGCTCGGCCCTACCCGCGACGCTCGCCACCGCGTTCATGGACGCGTTCGGCGACGTCCTCTACAACCTTTACGGGTCGACGGAGGCGTCCTGGGTCACCATCGCCACGCCCGCCGACCTGCGCGCCGACCCCGACACGGCCGGCACGCCGCCGCCGGGGACGAGGGTCGCGATCCTGGACGACGAGGGACGCCCCGTCCCGCCCGGCACCACCGGCCGCATCTTCGCCGCCAACGAGCTGCTGTTCGCCGGCTACACCGGCGGCGGCACCAAGGAGATGCGGGACGGCCTGATGAGCCTCGGCGACGTCGGGCACCTCGACGACCAGGGCCGGCTGTTCGTGCACGGCCGCGACGACGACATGATCGTCTCCGGCGGCGAGAACGTCTTCCCGGGCGCGATCGAAGAGGTGCTGGAGAAGCTGCCGCAGGTCAGGGAGGTGGCCGTCGTCGGCGTCCCGGACGAGGAGTTCGGGCAGCGCGCCGCCGCCTTCCTCGTCCTGCGCGAGGGCGCGGAACTGGACGCCGAAGCCGTTCGCGCGCACGTCCGGGAGCATCTGGCCCGCTTCGCCGTGCCCCGCGACGTCCACTTCCTGGACACGCTCCCCCGCAACGCCACAGGCAAGGTCGTCCGCCGCGCTCTGCTTTCCTAGCGCTCTGCCGTCCTACCGCTCTGCCGTCCTACCGCTCTGCCGTCCTACCGCCCGGCCGTCCTACCGCCCGGCCCGCCTACCGTCCGGCCCTCCAAGAGCCCAGCCCGCCTAACGCCCTGCCTCTTAACGCCCTGCCTCTTAACGCCGCTCCCTAGCGTCCTGCCCTCCTAGCCCTGCCCTAGCGCTCAGCTGGGTTCAGGCGCTGAGGGTGAACCAGAGGCGGGTGCGGTCGGGGGTCTGCTCCAGCCCCCATTCGTCGGCGAGGGCGTCGATGACGGTCAGGCCGCGGCCGTGGTCGAGGCGCCGGCGGACGTGCGGGTCGGCCGCCGCCGGGCCGGGGCGGGCGGGGCCGTCGTCGGCGACCTCCACGAGCAGCGCGCGGCCGTCGGTGGCGACGGTCACCGTGACGAGCCCGGAACCGTGGAGGACGGCGTTGGCGACGGCCTCGGCCGTCATCAGCTCGACGTCGTCGAGAAGCCCCTCGTCCGCGATGAGCTTGGCGGCGCGCTCGCGCACCGCCCGGCGGGCCCGGCGGCCGCCCTCGCCGTCGCTGAAGCCGAACGGTTCGCCCAGCCTCTCCAACCTGACCGACACTGCATCACCACACCTGACTCGGAAGCGCACCGCAATCATTCCCCTGCGGTGAGTGATCGGCAATGCGCCCGATGCATTGATCTTGGCCTTTCCGGGACAGCCGGGCCCCGCGATACTCACCGAGGCGCACAAATCGGGTGTTTTCTCCGTCTCGCGGCGAGAATCGGCGGACGCCCTCCTCATGTCACCATCCGTTTCGACAGCGTTTTTCGCCGGGTGGGGTGAAGGACGCGAGTCCGTCCCGGAGGTGCGCCATGTACGCGGTCGTCCTCGCCTGCGCCGCGCAGGCCGTCTATATCGCCGCCTACGTTCTGTTCAAGACGGCCGCTGGGCGGATGAGCCCGATCGGGGGCCGGCACCCGCTGCACGCCGCCGGACGGCTCGCGCGCAGCCCGCGCTGGCTCGCCGGAGTCGCGGTGCTGCTGGCGGGGTTCGCCCTGTCGGCTTTCGCGCTCGTCACGCTGCCCGTGGTTGCGACTCTGCCCGCCTACGGGCTCGGCCTCGTCACGCTCCTCGCGGTGGGGATGAGCGGGTTCGGTGAGCGGCCCACGTCGCGGGAGTGGCTCGCGGTCCTCATCACCGTGGCCGCGATGATCACCGCGGCGCTGTCGGTGCTGCCCGGCGCCGGCGAGTCGCTGCCGGACGCGCTGCACCGTCCGGGCGGTGCCGGCGCCGCCGGTGCGCTCCCGCTGTGGAAGGCGGGCCTGGTGTTCGTGCCGTCGCTGGTCCTGCCGCTGTGGATGTTCTGCGTGCGCGACCGCCCCGTCAGCGGACGGCACGCGCGCCCGCTGACCGGCATCGCCCACGGGCTCGGCGCGGGCGTCCTGCTCGGCGCCACCGAGGTGTTCGGCCAGGGCATGGCGATGATGCTCGCCGACGGCCGGGGCGCTGGGGTGCTGGCCTCGCCGCACCCATACCTGTTTCTGCTCGCGGGCCTCCTCGGCCTGGGGCTGCTCTCGATCGGCCTACAGCGCTGCCGCCTCATGATCATCGTCACGGTCGTCACGGTCACCGCCAAGACGCATCTGCTGCTGTCGGCCACGCTGCTGTACGGCGAACCGTGGCCGCACGAGTCGGGACCGTTCCTGCTGCGCGTCGCGGGCGTCGGCCTGGCCGTCCTGGCGCTCCTGGCCTTCCCTCGCCACGAACGCCGCACCCGCCGCACCGTGCCGCCGCCGGCGCCGTCCACGACGGGACGCCCACCGGCCCGCACCGGCGCCCACCCCCGCACCCTCCCCGCCGCCGCCGCCACGCCCTCACACTCCGGAGTGTCTGGCGCTTACCCGGCCGTGTTGGGCGAGCATCCCGCAGCGTCGGGGGCCTATCGCGGGGTGCCGCACGGCCAGTCCGCGGCATCTGGTGCTTATCCGGCAGCGTCGAGCGGTGCCTATTCGAGGGAGGCACATGTCGCTCCGGGGATGCCGTCAACGCAGGTCAGCGGGATGTCGGGCGCGTGGTCGGCGGCGTTGGGGACGGACGGGCGGTGGTCTGAGGCGGACGCGTTCCGGCTCGGCCGGTGAAATCTTGTCACTGTCTAGATAGGCTGGTGGTGATCCCGAGCGAAGGAGCGCCGATGACGGAGAACCCCGGCCTGGCACGGCAGATGTGGCACCAACTCGAAGCCGTCCACGCCCTGTTCTGGTACTCGCCCGACGTCTTCGCGGAGGCGGCGGAGCTCGGGTACGAGGTCGATACGCGCTGGCCGAGCTACTTCGCCTGGCGCGCCGCCCCGCTCGGCGCCGCCGGTCCGGAGCGGGTCGCGTCCGCGTTCTACAGCTTCAGCCCGCGCATGGTGGCCGAGCACGTCCCCGCGGTGTGGACGGTCGCGCCGCCCGAGCGCGTCCTGCGGGCACGGGTGCGCGCCGTCGACCGCATGTACCGGGCGCTGCTCGGCGACGCCATCGGCTCCCCGGACCTCGCCGAGGCCGCCTCGCTGGCCCGTGCCGCCGCCGAGGAGGCGGGCACCGCGGGCCGCCCGATCGCCGCCGCCAACGCCGACCTGCCCTGGCCGGACGAGCCGCACCTCGCGCTGTGGCACGCGATCGGCATCCTGCGGGAGCAGCGCGGGGACGGCCACGTCGCCGCGCTCCTCACCCACGGGCTCGACCCTGCCGAGTCGCTCGTCTCGTTCGCCGCGGTCGGCGCCGCGTCCGTGGAGACGTTCGCGAGCCGAGGCTGGACGGACGAGGAGTGGGCCGCCGCCCGCGACCGCCTCGCGTCCCGCGGCCTCGTGAGCGGTGACGGCGCCGCGACCGACCGGGGCCGGGAGCTGCGCGACTCGGTCGAGCGGATGACCGACGACCTCGCCTACGCGCCCTGGCGCGCCCTCGGCGAGGCCAAGGCCGAGCGGCTGGGGCAGCTGACGATGCCGATCCTGGTCAAGGTCCTGGAGACCGGCCTGATGCCCGCGGAGAACACGCTCGGCATCGGCAAGGTTCAGGCGCCGCCCCGCTGAGCCGGGTCAGGGGCGGGGGAGGCGCCAGGCGGTCTCCTCCAGGCGTCCGGTGTTGCCGAGGTCGAGGGGCCCGTCGGACTCCACGATGACGACCGGCCGTCCCGGCGCGGGCCGGACCTCCAGGTACGTGCCCGCCACCGCGGTCGTCGTCGGGTCGGTGACGAGGTTCCGCCAGACGATCCCGAAGACGGCCGACCCGCCCGGACGGATCGTCAGCGGCTTCGGCCCCGGGTCCTCGACCTGCGTCGTGCCGCGCACGATCTCCACGTCGAACGGCTGCCGGTCCTTGTCGAGGACGCGCACGGACGGGTAGCCGTTCAGCCGGTACGGGCGGTCGCCGCAGTTGCGGAGCCGGATGGTCGCGGCGCGCAGGCCCATCGCCGCCTCCGGCTCCTCCATCCCGATGCTGATGCCCTCCGGCGTGCAGACCGGCGGGGCGGGCGTGTTCCGCTCCAGCGGGATCGGCGTCGGCGTCGCCGGCTTCGACGGCAGCACGGGATACGGCTCGGACGGGAGGGCGGCGGGCGCGGTCTCGGTGCCGCAGCCCGCCGCGCCGGCCAGCACCGCCGCCGCCGCGAGCAGCAGGATCGATGTCCGCTTTGTCGGAGTCACCTGGGGATGATGGCAGACGGATGTGGACGCCGTGTGCCGGTGTCGGTGCCGATGCCCGTCCCGGCCCGCCCGGCGCGGGCCCGCAGGTGGGCGGCGCGCAGCACGGCCTCGATGCCGAACCGGGCCTCCGGGTCGGCCAGTTCGGCGCCGAAGGTCTGCTCGATCTTGCGCATCCGGTACCGGACGGTCTGCGGGTGGATGTGCAGGATCGCGGCCATCTCGGCGGCGGTGCCGCGGGTGACGAGCCAGGTCCGCAGGGTCTCGGTCAGCCGGTCCCGCTGGCCGGGCGTCATGCCGTCCAGGACGCCGAGGCGGCGCCGGGCCAGCTCGTCCACCAGCGCCGGGTCCGACAGCAGCCACAGCGTCACGAGGTGCTCCTCGCACCGGACCACCGGGCCGTCGAGGACACCGCCGAGCGCGAGCCCGAGCGCCCGCCTGGCCCAGCGCAGCGAGTCGGCGGCCTGCCCGGTCGGCATTGTCACGCCGACCGCGATCAGGCGGCCGGGCAGCGCCTCGTCCAGCATGCGGCGCCGCTCCGGCGTGAACGGGCCCGGCAGGAGCAGGTGCGGGGCGGCGCACTCCAGGTCGGCGAGGACGTCCTCGTCCAGCGCCGCCCACGCGCAGCGGGCGTCCGGTTCGACGGCGACGAGCGTGACCTCGTCCGGGACGGGCCACCCGGCGGCCTCGGCCGACTCCGCGATCTCCGCCTCGGGGCCGTCCAGGAGCAGGCGCAGCAGGCGGCGGCGCCGCTCGTCCAGCGCCGGGATCGGACGGGCCCTGGCCTGCCGGTACCCGTCGAGCGACAGCTCCGCCAGCTCGTCCAGGTAGACGAAGAGGGCGTCGGCGAGCCGGGACATGACGGCTGCGGAGATGTCGTGCCGGGGCGCGACCCGCATGACGCGGCGCCAGGCGACCTGCCCGCCGATGCGGTATGCGGCCTGGAGGGAGTCCAGGTCGCGGCCCTCGTGCGCCTCGTACTGGCCGAGCATCCGCGCGGTCGCCGCGGAGTCGTCGTCGGCCGGCGCGCCGTGCGGGGCGGCGATCCGGTCGACGAACGCGGCCAGGTTGTGCTCGACGCTGAGCCGCAGCACGTGCCCGTAGGGGCCGTCGAGCGGCCGGGCGTACTCCGGGATGGCGCGGCGGATCTCGGTGACGATCTCCTCGGCGAGGCTCGGCAGCTCCGGCCGCATCAGCCCGGCGAGGCGCGGCGGGAGGAGCACGGGCCGCGCGCCGGCGCCCCGCCCCTCGCGAGCGCCCCGCCGCTCGCCGTCACCTCGCCGCTCGCCGTCACCCTGCCGCTCGCCGTCACCCTGCCGCTCGCCGTCACCCTGCCGCTCGCCGTCACCCTGCCGCTCGCCGTCACCCTGCCGCTCGTCGGCACCTCCGGATGCGAGGGTTCTGGTCATCGGCACACCTCCGTCTGCCCGGCTGTGCTGCTGGACGCCCCGACGGTACGCACCGCCCCCGTCGCTGTTCTGTAGTGCGGAAGAACAAAACCCTGCGGCCACTGCTCACCCGCTTATAACCGGGTGCCTTCGTTCAGGCGCAGACAGCCGTGTCGGCGGCCTTGGCGAGGTCCGCCCGGAAGGCCGTGTCGTGCTCCAGCTTCGACTCGTTGTAGGTGATGATCGCCTGGCGGCCGCCGTCGGCGCTGGTGTAGGTCCAGGTGCGGTAGCCGGGGAAGCCGCCGTCGTGGCCCCACGCGTACCCGCAGGAGAACTTGATGCGGGCGACGCCGAGCCCGTAGTCCTCCACCACGCCGTCGTCGTCGACGGGACGGACCGTCCGCAGCTCGCGCATCTGCTTCGCCGGCAGCAGCCGCCCGGTGAACAGCGCCCGGTGGAAGCGCGCCACGTCGTCCACCGTGCTGACGATGCCGCCGGACGTCCGGGCGCTGGATGGGCTCACCAGCGTGCTCACGTCGCCGTAGTCGTAGTAGTAGCCGTGGACGTACGGGCCGCGGAAGCCGGGGTCGGTCGTCGGGTAGAAGGTGTGCCGGAGCCGCAGCGGCGTGAAGATCCGCCGCTGCAGCTCCGCGCCCACCGGCCGCCCGGTCGCCTTCTTGATGATCATTCCGGCGAGGATGTAGTTGGTGTTGGAGTAGTTCCAGTCCGTGCCCGGCGCGTACAGCGGCGGCTTCTCCGTCGCGATCGCGATCAGCTCCTCGGGCGTCCAGGACCGGGCCGGGTCGGACATCACCCGGGGGTCGGGCGTGTAGTCGTTCAGCCCGCTGGTCTGCGCGAGCAGCTGCCGGACGGTGATCTTCGACCCGTCGTTGCCGTTCGCGCCGAGCAGGCCGGGGAGCCAGTCGTCCACGGTGTCGTCCAGCGACAGGCGGCGCTCGGCGGCGAGCTGCAGCACGACCGTCGAGGTGAACGACTTGGTCACGCTGGCGATGCGGAACTGGAGCCGGTGGTCCATCGGGGCGCCGGTCGCCTTGTCCGCCACCCCGGCGGTCACGTGCGACACCCGGCCGCCGCGCCGCGTCATGACGATGACGCCGGGCGCCCCGTCCGCGACCAGCTTCGCCGCCTGCTCCCGCACCTTCCGGTCGAGCTGGTTGCCCTTACCCTTCCCATTGCCGTGGGTGGTGGCGGGGTTGGCGGGGTTTGCGGGGCCAGGGCCGGGGGCGGCGGCGTACGCGGCCGGTGCGAGCCCGGCCCCGACCCCGGCGACCAGAGCGGACGCCGTGGCGAGCGCGGCGAATCGGGGGATGCGCGACATGAATTCCTCCTGGAAGGCCGTCCGTTGACGTGATCAAGCCTTCCGGCGGGCGCGCATCCCGGCACTGGGCCAAGGCCCCGAGCCGGTGGTGTACTTGACGACACCCCGCGGGACGCCGCCTTCGCGTCAGACGCCGCGGTCGGGCGCGCTCATGTCGCCCGTCCCCGGGATGCCGTCGGCGAGCCCGTAGCGCAGGTACACGGTGCCCTTCGGGCTGGCCGCCGGCGGTTCGAGGAGCGTGAGGTTCGAGGGCACCGCGCCGCCGTCGAACACCTTCTTCCCGACGCCGAGGACGATCGGGTGCACCCACAGGTCGAGCCGGTCGAAGAGCTTCTCGCGCAGGAGCGTCTGCACCAGGTTCAGGCTGCCGACGACCTTGACGTGCTCGTGCCGGTCGCGGATCTCGCGCACGGCATCGGCCAGGTCGGGGCCGAGCTGCTCGGATCCGGCCCACGACAGGTCGGGCTTGCCGCGGGAGGCGACGTACTTCGGGACGCTGTTGAAGAGCGTGGCGATCTCGTTGTCCTCGTCGCCCTCGTAGTTCGGCCAGTAGGCGGCGAAGATGTCGTACGTCCGCCGGCCGAGCAGGAGGGCGTCCGTGCCCTCGTAGGCGGCGCCGACCTGCGCTCCGGAGACCTCGTCCAGCAGGGGCGCCTGCCAGCCGCCGAACGGGAACCCGAGCGGGTCCTCGTCGGGAGCGCCGGGCGACTGCCCGACGAGGTCGAGGGTCGCGAACATCTCGATCTGGATGACGCCCATATCTTCCTCCAACGCGTTGGTCTTCTCGGTCAGGAGGTAGACCCGCGGGCACCGGCGGACTCATCGGCCCCGGCGGGGTGGATCAGTGGAGAATCTGGACGTACCCATCGGTTCCGTGGATACGGATCTGCTGCCCGTCCCGGATCAGCCGGGTGGCCTGCTCCACGCCCACGACGGCCGGCAGGCCGTACTCCCGCGCGACCACCGCGCCGTGCGTCATGAGGCCGCCCACCTCCGTCACCAGGCCGGCGGCCGCGACGAACAGGGGCGTCCAGCTGGGGTCCGTATAGGCGGTGACGAGGATGTCGCCCGCTTCGAGGTCGGCTTGTGCCATGTCCAGGACGACGCGGGCGCGGCCCTCGACGATGCCGGCCGAGACCGGGAGGCCGACCAGCGCGCCGGGCGGGGCGTTGTCCGGCTGGTACTGGCCGGTGATGGCCTCGCCGTCCGATGTGATGACGCGTGGTGGGGTGAGGGCCTCGTACGACCGGAACGCTCGTCGCCTTTCTGCGATGAGTTCGGCGTCGGCGCTGCCCGTTCGTACAACCTCCTGCAACTCCTGGAAACGGAGGAAGAAGATGTCGTCCTTCTGGCGCAGAATGCCGGACCGGACGAGGCGATCGGCTTCCCGCAGCAATGCCTGCTTGTAGACGAAGTAGCGGCTGACCATGCCGTACTTGGGGTACTCCCGGTATCCGGCGAAGGTGCGGACACGGTCGATCATCCGCTTGGTCTCCTCGGCCTTCTGCTCCCCGTCGTCGTCTAGGGCGCGCAACCGCGTCAACAGTTCCCGTTCTTTCCGCTGCGCCTCCTCGCGGCCTTCAGCGAAGCGCTGCCTTCCGGCACCCGGCCCGAAGTTCTTGACGTTGCCGAGGAGGGCGGGGACGAGCATGGCGGGCTGCTCGCTCCAGCGCGTCCTGGTGATGTCGATCTCGCCCGCGCAGCGCATGCCGTAGGCGTCGAGGTAGCTCTGGATGGCTTCCCGTGCCTCGCGTCCGCCGGGCATGTCGGCCAGTTCGCTCAGGAAACCGTCGCCGTCCCGGCCCTCGTCCGCGACGCGTTGCAGGAATGCGACGACGTCCGCGTGCGGGCGGATCACGTCCGCGACATCGAGGAGCGCCAGCCCCATCTCCGACGTCACGTTGTGCGGGACGGACAACGTCAGCGCATCAGCCGCGTTCTTCTCGCCGAGCCACGCCTCCATGTGCTCGTTGAGCCACCAGGCCGCCTCCATCCCGGCCATGATCGCCTGGTGACTGCGCGGGGCGAACAGAATGCGCTTCACCTCCGCGATGTCGCCGAGGATGAAGTCGAGCAGCTCCGTCCCGGACAGCTCCCGGATCTCGCGCCGCAGCGCAGCGACGGACGCCTCACTCTCGCGGATCAGCTCAGTGACGATGCCCGGATCGGTCTCCATCGGGACGGGTGCCGGACGGCCACTAGGACGCCCGCCGAACCCCTCGTCCGAAACCGGGGGAAGGAAATCAGGACGGTCGAGGACGACCTGTAGCGCGTCCCGCATCAACGGATCGGCTTTCCCCGCGGTCTCCAGAAGGTTCGCGCGCGCTGCGGGCGAGGCCAGGAGTGGGGCCACATCGACGAACAGTCGTCCACCCGCCTCATGCATCGGTCGAGGCGTCGTCAGCTGCCACATCGAGAGCCCCAGCGGCTTCATCGCGTCGGTCATCATCTGCTGGTGGCCGACGGAGAGATAGGCGTGGTTCTCCTGGTCATCGGCCTCGGGAATGGGGAACAGAGTGGTGATCGGACGGCTCTGGACAATGTGGAAGTCGTCGCCGACCAGGCACCATTCGATGTCCTGCGGCCGCCCGAAGTGCGCCTCGATCCGCCGGCCCAGCCGCACCAGGCGCACGACTTGCGCGTCCGTCAACGCCGCCTGCCTCTGCCGCTGCGACTCGACCGGCACGTCCTCGGTGCCGCCGCCCGGCGCCGCCCGAACAGAACGCGCCTTGGCAACGACCGCTGCAGTGAGCACCTGGTCATCGCGCACCGCGTAGACGTCTGCGGCGACCAGTCCTGACACGAGCGCCTCACCGAGCCCCCAACCGGCCTCCACGGTGGCGACCTTCCGGTTCGAGGTCACGGGGTCGGCGGTGAACAGGACCCCGGCGGCGTCCGGGAACACCATCCGCTGGACGACCACGGCCATCCGCACCTTCCGGTGGTCGAACCCGTTGCGGTGCCGGTAGGCGACCGCCCGCTCGGTGAACAGCGAGGCCCAGCAGCGCCGGACGTGGCGCAGAACCGCGTCCGCGCCCACGACGTTCAGGTAGGAGTCCTGCTGCCCGGCGAAGGACGCCGTAGGCAGATCCTCGGCGGTAGCGCTGGAACGCACCGCATAGGCGCCCCGCTCCCCGAGCCGGGCGAGTGCTCCACCGACCGCCGCCACGAGATCGTCCGGCATCGCGAGTTCCTCGACGGCCCGGCGTACCTCGGCGCTGAGGTCGCGGACCGCCGCACCGTCGTCCGGATCCACGCGCGCCAGCAGGTCGAGTTGAGCGCTGACCGCGGGCGCCTCGGCCACGACCCGCTGAAAGGCGTCCACGGTGACGCAGAAGCCGTCCGGCACCTGCACGCCGTCGATCCGCGAGAGCTCCCCGAGGTTCGCCCCCTTACCGCCGACGTCCGCGACATTCGTAGCGTCGATTTGCTCGAAACCCAGCACGTCAGCCAATTCCGCTGCCCCCATCGTCCGTCGAGCCGACTCGCAACGACGGCAGTATGAGCCATTTTTTCGCGTCTCATGAGGAACGGGTTTCTGATATAAAGTGAAAGTGGGGGGCAGGACGTCGCGCTCCTCCGCAACCTCTTCGTCCAGACCACAACGGACGATCAAGGCTCCTCACGGCCCCGCTGCTCCGAACGGCCAACGCAGTGCGGTGACGGCCGTTCCGCACACGGTCACCCTCTCAACTCTCCTGATGAGCTGCTTGCCCGAGCCGACAGGCTCGTCACGCCCTCGCCCGTACCTCTGGACGTCGAACTCCCCCCGCTCCCACACGTCCGATGAACTGAGCGAACCCCTCGCAGAAGAGGACGAGGTGTCCGCCTTCGGGCGCCTTGCAGTCCAGTCCCAGACACCACGCTCCCCGAGCACGGCTCACAGCAGAAGCACCACGAGCACTCACCACCGCCAGCGCCGTCGAAGAAAACCAGTACCTCGTAGTCTTCGCCTTGCTGGGCGTGTGGGCGAGTGCATCAACCGACCCGCAAACTTGATCAACACACGCCTGGGACGCTCCAGTGGACCCACCTACCGGCCGATTGATAACACCCGTCGTTCAAGCTCTCTAGCGAGTGTTCTGTTGTTGCTCAAGGTTGCGGCGGTCTTTTGCCGGATTAGTGTGGTTTCTGTGGGTGCCCGGTCGCGGTGGCCTCTGACAGGTCGGCGCGGACGCTTCGGTCGCTGTGGGCTGGAGTCACTTCGGCTGGGCTCGCTGGCAGGGGTGTGGTGATTCGGCTGCTGGTCTGTGCATGGTTGCTGTCCCCGGGGGCCTACGGCCCCCGAGAACTTCGGCTAGGTGACCGGGTTTCCCTTTCTGTGCCCGGAAGGGGTGAAATATCCCGCAACGCGGCCAGCCTCCAAGACGGACAAATTATTTTCCGGAACGACTGTACGATAGCGTGACTGTTCGATAACATGGAGTTATGTGTTCGAGTGAGATCGATACCGCGTCGATGTCCACCAGCCAACTGGTGCACGCGGCCGCCTCGATCGCCACCGAACTCGCCTCCCGCCCCGCCCCCGAATCAGCAGCGGCGTGCATGGAACTCACCGAAACCCTCGCCACCGCCACCGACCTGCATGAAGCCGCCCTGTCGGAATTGATCGGCACCGTCGACCGGTCCCGCGAAGTGCAGCGGTGGGGATACCCCTCCACCCGCTCCTGGCTGCGGTCCCGGCTGGGCATGCGCGAGTCCCGCGCCAAGGAACGTCTCACCCTGGCCCGGCACCGCCACCGCCTGCCCGAGATGACCGAGCGGTGGGCCGCCGGTGACCTGTCGGCCGGGTATGCCGCCACCATCGCCGACGCGACTGCCCGACTCGACGACGATGACTGCGGTAAAGCCGAAGACATCTTGTTGGGCATGGTCGACCAGGGCTTCTCCGCCGGGAAGGTCGCCTCCTTTGGTAAGCGGATCCGTGATGTCATCGCCGAACGCGACGGCTCCGAACAGGCACCCGAGGACGCCCAACGCGGTTATGAGCGGTCGTGGATCGATTCGACGCGTTCGCTGGACGGTGGCCGCTACATCAAGGGCTGGCTGAACGCCGAAGACGCAGCCATCTGGGACGGCACGCTCGGGCCGCTGGCCAAACCCGCAGGAACCGACGACCACCGCGACCTGTCCGAACGCACCGCCGCCGCACTCACCACCGTCCTGTCGGGCGGGCACAAGGCCACCAAGGTCACCGTCATCTGCGACCTGGACACCCTCACCGGCGGCCAAGCCCCCGCCCGCCTCACCGACGGAACCCCCATCCCCGCCGCCCAAGCCCGCCGCATCGCACTTGCAGCCGGAGTCTCACCCCTCCTGCTCGGCGGCGGCAACACCCCGCTCTACCTGGGCCATCGAGTCCGGTTCGCCACCGCCCCACAACGCCAGGTCCTGGAAACCCTGTACTCCACCTGCGCCGTTCAGGACTGCGAAGTACCCGGGACACTGTGCGAGGTCGACCACGTCCACGGCTGGGCCCTCGGACGAAGCCCCACCGACATCGACAAGCTCGCCCTCACCTGCGGCTGGCACAACCGCTTCAAGCACACCCACCCGCACCAGATCACCATCACCAAAGACCCGACCGGACGCTACCGCTACCGCCTCCTCCCACCCGACACCCCACCACCCACCCCCCAAACACCACCCGCCACCAAACTCTGGACCACCACCACACACCACGCCCACCCACGCCCCCGCCGCACCCGACCAACCACACCCAGAAGCCGCCGCCAAACCGCCGGCCCCTAACACCACCACCAGAAGAGTCAAGGCGAGCACCGCCCAAAGGCGTCAGGTGCGGAGAGTCCTTGGCAGCCGACTGATCCTTGACCGGATGTCCGGACTTAGCGACTACGCGGGGGGTATTCCCTCAGGTGTGGAAAGTGATCTTGCTGGGGAGCAAGTGATCAGTGGGTGAAGCGCCCACGTTCTTCGGGGGGAGAACCACACGTC
>NZ_JBFARO010000055.1:0-51430 GCF_040677125.1 Actinomadura sp. NPDC049382 | reverse complement strand
GGGGGGGGGGTTGGTTGGGGTGGGGTGGGGGTGCCGTCGGGCGCCGCCGCGCTCCCGCCCCCGTGGGGGGCGGGGCGGGCGCGCGCGCCCGCCGCCGGGGGGCGGGCCCCCCCCCCACGGCCGGACGCGTCAGGCGCCGCGCAGCACGGCTCCGGTGCGCTCGGACGCCGCCGCCACGGCGGAGTCGCGGGCCTGCGACGCCTCCTCGGCGGTCAGCGTGCGGTCCGGGGCGCGGAACCGCAGCGAGTACGCCAGCGACTTGCGGCCCTCCCCCGCCTGCTCGCCGGTGTAGACGTCGAACAGCCGGATCGCCTCCAGCAGGTCGCCGGCGCCGTCGCGCAGCGCCGACTCGACGTCGGCGGCGGGCACCCCGGCGTCGACGACCAGCGCGACGTCCTGCGTCGCGACCGGGTAGGACGACACGTGCGGCGCGCGAACGGAGACCGGCTCGCCCAGGCGGCGCAGCTCCAGCTCCATCGCGCACGACCGCGCCGGCAGCCCGTACGCCTTGGTGACGCGCGGGTGCAGCTCGCCGGCGTGGCCGACCAGGGTGTCGCCCGCGTACAGCGCGGCGCAGCGGCCCGGGTGCCAGGGCGCGTGCTGGTCGGCCTTCGCCGTCAGCTCCACCCCGACCTCGCGGGCCACCGTGCGGGCGGCCTCGATCGCGTCCGCCCACAGCGCCGGGCGGCCCTCGCCCCACCAGCCGGCCGGCTCCCGGTCGCCGGACAGCACGACCGCCACCCGGTGCGGCTGGTCGGGCAGCGCGGCCTCCAGCCCGGCGATCTCCTCGGCCGTCGGGCCGCGGTCGACCGCGAGGCGCGGCGCGCGGTCCGGGGCGTCCGGACGGGGCCGGAACACCACGCCCAGCTCGAACAGGGCGGTGTCGCCGAAGCCGCGCCCCACGTTGAGCGCCAGCGCCTTCAGCAGGCCCGGCAACAGCGTGGTGCGCAGCAGCGGCTCCTGCTCCGACATCGGGTTGGCGAGCCGCAGCGTCCGCCGCCGCGCGTCGTCGGCCGGGAGCTGGAGGCCGTCCAGGTCCTTCTCGGCGATGAACGGGAAGGCCAGCGCCTCCACGTAGCCCGCGCCGGCGAGGGCGCGGCCGACGCGGCGGCGCACCCGCTGGTGCGGGGTCAGGCCCTGCCCGGCGGCCGGGCGCGGCGCCCGCGCCGGGATGTCCTCGTAGCCTTCGAGGCGGATGACCTCCTCGGCGAGATCGGCGGGATCCGTCAGGTCGGGGCGCCACGACGGCGGCGTCACCGTCAGCACGTCCTCGCCGGCGACCGCGCAGCCGACCTGCTCCAGCCTGCGGACGACCGCGTCCCGCCCGTAGGAGACGCCCGCGACCTCGTCGGGGTGCCCGGCCGGCATCGTGATCTCGACGCGCTCGACCGGGGCCTCCGCGTGCGTCACCCCCGGCACGACCTCCGCGCCGCCGAGCTCGGCGAGCAGCCGGACCGCCCGGTAGGAGGCGTACAGCGGCAGCTCGCGGTCGACGCCGCGCTCGAAGCGGTGCGACGCCTCGCTGTGCAGCCGGTGCCGGCGGCTCATCCGGGCGGTGCCCATCGCGTCGAAGTGCGCGGCCTCGATGACCATGTCGGACGACCGGTCGTCGATCTCGGTGGCGAGCCCGCCCATCGTGCCGGCCATCGAGATCGGCCCCGACTCGTCGGTGATGAGGATGTCGTCGGGGTCGAGGGTCCGCTGGACGTGGTCGAGCGTCTCCAGCTTCTCGCCGGGGGCGGCGCGCCGCACCACGATCGGGCCGGTGAGCTTGCTCCGGTCGAAGGCGTGCAGCGGCTGGCCGAGCTCCAGCATCAGGTAGTTGGTGATGTCGACGGCGAGCGACACCGGCCGCATCCCGGCGCGGTGCAGGCGGACCCGCATCCACATCGGGGTCTCGGCGTCCGGGTCGAACCCGCGCACCTCCCGCAGCACGAACCGGTCGCACGCGGACGGATCACCGATGCTCGCCGGGTACGCCCCCCCGCCGTCGCCCGGTCCGTCCTCGGCGGGGAGCTCCACGTCGGCCGGGTCCTTGAAGGGGACGCCGTAGGCGGTGGCGGCCTCGCGGGCGATGCCGCGGATCGACAGGGCGTAGCCGCGGTCGGGCGTGACGGCGATGTCGAGGACGTCGTCGCGCAGCCCGAGCAGCTCCACCGCGTCCGCGCCGACCGGCGCGTCCGGCGGCAGGACGAGGATGCCGCTGTGGTCGTCGCCGATGCCGAGCTCGGTGACCGAGCAGATCATGCCCTCGGACAGGTGCCCGTAGGTCTTGCGGGCGCCGATCTCGAACCCGCCGGGCAGCACCCCGCCGGGCAGGATCACCACGACGCGGTCGCCGGCCGCGAAGTTGGTCGCGCCGCACACGATGTTCTGCGGCTCGCCGGTGCCGTTGGCGTCGCCGACGTCCACCTGGCAGTAGCGGATCGGCTTCTTGAAGCCGGTCAAGTCCTCGAACGCCAGCACCTCGCCGACGACGAGCGGGCCGACGATGTCGGCGCCGGCCTGCTCGACGGTCTCGACCTCCAGGCCCGCCGCGATCAGCTCCGCGGCGAGGGCGCGGCCCGTGACGCCGGCGGGCAGCTCGACGTACTCGCGCAGCCAGGAAAGCGGGGCCCGCATCAGATCTCCATCCCGAACGGGAGGGTGAACCGGACGTCGCCCTCCACCATGTCGTACATGTCCTCCACGCCGTGGCGGAACATCAGCGTCCGCTCGACGCCCAGCCCGAACGCCCAGCCGCTGTAGCGGCCCGCGTCGACGCCGCACGCCACCAGCACCCGCGGGTTGACCATGCCGCAGCCGCCCAGCTCGATCCAGCCCTCCGAGCTGCACGTCCGGCACGGGTCGCCGCCCGGCTCCGCGGACGCGCCGCGGCACACGAAGCACTGCATGTCCACCTCGGCGGACGGCTCGGTGAACGGGAAGTACGACGGCCGGAACCGGGTCTTCAGCCCCGCGCCGAACATCCCGGTGACGAACGCGTCGATACCGCCGCGCAGGTCGGCCATGGTCAGGCCCTCGTCGACCGCGAGCCCCTCCAGCTGGTGGAAGACGGGGCTGTGGGTGGCGTCCAGCTCGTCGGTGCGGAACGTGCGGCCCGGTGCGACCACGTACACCGGCAGCTCCCGCGACAGCAGCGACCGGATCTGCATCGGCGAGGTGTGCGTGCGCATCACCAGGCCGGACCCCTCCGACTCCACGAAGAACGTGTCCTGCATGGTGCGGGCCGGGTGGTCGGGCAGGAAGTTGAGCGCGTCGAAGTTGTACCACTCCGCCTCGACCTCGGGGCCTTCGGAGACCTCGAAGCCCATGGAGACGAAGACGTCGGCCATCCGCTCCTGCATCGTGGTCAGCGGGTGGCGGGCGCCGCGCGGGGCCCGGTCCCACGGGAGGGTGACGTCGACGGTCTCCTCGACGAGGACGCGCTGGTCGCGCTCCTCCTCCAGCTCCGCCTGGCGCTCCTTCAGCGCCTTGGACACCGCGCCGCGGGCGGCGCCGATGCGCTTGCCGGCGTCGGCGCGGGCGGCGGGCGGCAGCGCGCCGATCTCGCGGTTGGCGAGGGCCAGCGGGGAACGGTCGCCGGCGTGCGCCAGGCGGACCTGCTTCAGCGCGTCGAGGTCGGCGGCCGCGGCGATCGCCGCGAGCGCCTCCGTGCGGGCCCGCTCCAGCTCCTCGGGCTGCAGCGCGGACACCTCGACGGGGTCATAGGACTTGTTGGGTGCAGACATGGTGGTGTGATCGACTCCGGTCGGCGTGGGACGCCCGCAGTCTAGTGCGCGGGCGGTGGGGATCCGGAAAGCGTGCGCGTGACGCGCTGGCCCGACCAGGGGCCCGGTGCCGTGCCGTGGCGGCGGCGCGCCGCTCAGCCGGCGTAGTCGGGGGCCCCTGCGGGCACGGTAAATCGGAACTCGGCGCCGCCGCCGGGCGCCCGCCGCACGGTGATCACGCCGCCGTGCGCCTCGACCAGGCCCTTGACGATGTAGAGCCCGAGGCCGGTGCCGCCGCGGCGGTTGCCGCCGGGGCCGCGCCAGAACTGCCGGAAGACGCGCTGGGCGGCCTCGGGCGGGATGCCCTCGCCCTCGTCGCGTACCGACACGGCGGCTCCCTCCCCATGCGCGTCCGGCTCCACCACGATTGTGACGGTACCCGCTCCGTGCCGCACCGCGTTTTCCACAAGGTTGCCGAGGATCTGGTCCATCTTGTCGGGATCGAGCCACATCTCGGGCAGCGCGCCGCGCGCCTCGAACCGGAACCGGTCCTCCGGGTCGCCGGCCGCGACCCGGCCCGCGATGACCTTGCGGACCTCCTCGGGCAGGTCGACGACCTGGCGGCGCATCTCCAGCCGGCCCGCCTCGATGCGGGACACGTCCAGCAGCTCGGTGATCAGCCGGGTGACGCGGTCGGCGTCGGCGTTGACCGTCTCCAGCATGACGCGCTTCTGGTCGTCGTTGAACCGGTGCCACTTGGCCAGCAGCGTCGCGGTGAAGCCCTTCACGCTGGTCAGCGGGGAGCGCAGCTCGTGCGCCACGGTGGAGACGAGGTCGGCGCGGTCGCGCTCCTGGCGGGCGCGGTGCACGGCGTCGCGCAGCGAGACGGTGAACCGTTCCACCCGGCCCCGCTCGTCGCGCCGGTAGGCGGCCGTCACCAGGACCTCGGTGCCGCCGGGCAGGAACAGCACGCGCTCGGGGTGGCGGGTGCGGGTGCGCAGGCCCTCGTAGGGGGCCAGGCACTTCCACCAGTCGCGCCCCTCGGCGTCGTGCAGCGGCAGGACGTCGCGGAAGTCGCGGCCGACGGCGGACTCGGCGCGGACACCGGTGATCCGCGCGGCGGCGGCGTTGAACACCATCACGCGGGCGTCCCGGCCGGCGACCAGCAGCCCGTCGGGCAGGTCGTCCGCGGCGTCCCACTCGGTGCCCGCCGCGTTCCCTCGCCCGGGCACGCGCGCGGCCACGAGAGGGGACTCCTCTCCGCCCACAGCGGCCTCCAGAACACCGTTGAGAACGCGGCCTGTCGAAAAGAGACTCTAGCCGGAGTCGGCCATCTTGCGGGACCCGGAAACCGCCCGGCGGCAAGGCATCTGTAGCCTCCCGGGCGGGGTGCCGCCCCGCCCGCGGGCGGCCTCACCAGCCCGGACCGGCGCCCCTCCCGCGGCGGCCGGGCCGGGTTCCTGACCCGGGGTCCTGACCGGAACCCGGGCCCGGGTCCGTCAGCGGGACCCCGCCGACGGACCGTAGCCGGCGCAGGCGACGTCGCCCCCGGCGCTGATCGCGAACAGCCGGTGCAGCCCGGTGATGCGGAGCAGCCGCAGCTGGGCGGGCCGGACGCCGGTCAGCGCGATCTCGCCGCCGTCCGCCGCGATCTGGTTATGCGCGGCGACCAGCGCGCCGAGCCCGGCCGCGTCGCAGAACGGGACAGCGCTGAAGTCGGCCACCAGCCGGCGCGGGCCCGTGCCGGGCAGCCGGCCGTGCAGCTCGACGAGCCCGTCGCGCAGCGCGCCCGCGGTGCGCAGGTCGATCTCCCCGGCCACGGTCACGACGACCGTGTCACCGCGGACCCGGGCGACCTCGATGCGCAGCCCGGCGGCCCCGGCGGAGGGCGCGGAGCCGGCCGCGGCGGGCGCCCCGCCCGGGGCGCGGCCAGCGACCGCGCCCGCCCGGCACCGCACCTCCGGCGCGCGCCGGCCCGCCCTCCCGGCGGGTCTGGTCCCCTCGGTCATCACGTTCGCCCCCACTCTGCACGGCGTCCTCGCCGCCCCTGGTCAACGCCCTGGTCAACGCACTGATCAACACGGTAGGCACGGGCCCGGGACGGCGTAATCCCCCGCCGGTCCCCACCCCGCCTCCTACCTGCGGACGAGCCGCACGGCCGCGGCGGGCCCCCGCCCGCCGCGCATGCGCGGTCCATCCTCCCAGCTCACCGGCCGGACAGCGGCGCCGAACGCGACCGCTTGCGGCCATCCGATCACAGAATGCAGTGAACCGCCGCGACCTCCCGCCCGTACGGGCCGGAAAGGTGCGGAGGCGTCACATGTCGCGCTGGGCGCGCGCCGAGGCGTAGAGGCATACGGCCGCGGCCGTCGCCAGGTTCAGGCTCTCGGCACGGCCGTAGATGGGCACGCGCACGACCTCGTCCACGTGCCGGAGGATCTCGTCGGGCAGGCCCCAGGCCTCGTTCCCGAACACCCACGCCGTGGGGCGCGCGAGCAGCCCCGCGTCGATCGCGTCGTCGAGGGTGCGGTCGCCCGCGCCGTCGGCGGCGAGGACGCTCAGCCCCGCGCCCTTCAGCTCGGGGATCAGCGTGTCGAACCGCGGGCCGGTGACGACCGGCAGGTGGAACAGGCTGCCCGCCGAGGCCCGCACGCACTTGCCGTTGTAGGGGTCGACGGACGCGTCGGTGAACACGACCGCCTCCGACCCGGCCGCGTCGGCGGTGCGCAGCACCGTGCCCGCGTTGCCGGGGTCGCGGACGTGCGCGAGGACGGTCACCAGCCGTGGCCGGGCCTGCAGGGCCGTGGCGAGCGGGACGTCGACGAACTCGCAGACCGCGAGCAGCCCCTGCGGGGTCACGGTCTGCGCAAGCTCCGCCATGACCTCGCCGCTGACCCGCAGCACCGGCGCACCGGCGCGCTCGGCGGCGGCGACCAACTCGGGGTGGCGGGCCTCCGCCTCGGCGGTGGTGAACAGCTCGGCGAGGCCGCCGGGGATCTCCAGCGCCTCCCGGACCGCCTGCGGCCCCTCGGCGAGGAACCGGTTCTCGCGGCGCCGGAAGGCTCGCTTGGCGAGCCGCCGAGCGGACTTCACCCGTGGTGATCGGAGGGAGGTCAGCTCGCGGCCCGCCATGTCGCCGTACTCGCCCGTATGCCGGTCGCCCGGCTCAGGCCGCCTCCGAACCCTCGGTGGGGAGGGCGTCCTTGGCGACCTGGACGAGCGCCGCGAACGCCGCGGCGTCGTTGACGGCCAGCTCGGCGAGCATGCGGCGGTCGACCTCGACCTCCGCGGCCTTCAGGCCCTGGATGAACCGGTTGTAGGTGATGCCGTTGGCGCGGGCCGCGGCGTTGATCCGCTGGATCCACAGCCGGCGGAACTGGCCCTTGCGGTCCTTGCGGTCCCGGAAGGCGTAGGTCATCGAGTGGAGCTGCTGCTCCTTGGCCTTGCGGTACAGGCGCGAACGCTGACCGCGGTAGCCGCTCGACCGCTCCAGGACGACCCGACGCTTCTTGGCGGCGTTGACTCCCCGCTTGACGCGTGCCACGTTCTGACTCCTTCGTGGGGGGCCGGGCCGTACTTGGCCTCGGCCGGTCGCTGATGTTCCTGGTCGAGTGCTACTTGCGCAGCAGCTTCTTGATGTTCTTGGCGTCGGCGTCGGCCACCACGGCCGGGCCGGACAGGCGGCGCGTCCGCTTGGTGGGCTTGTGCTCGAGCAGGTGGTTCTTGTTGGCGCGGCGGCGCATCACCTTGCCGGAGCCGGTCAGCTTGAAGCGCTTCTTGGCACCACTGTGGGTCTTCGTCTTCGGCATGGTCGCCGTCGTCTCCCTCGTTCCCGGCCCCCGTGCTCCCGCACGGGGGCGCGCCTGATCGGCGCTCCGCACGGGGCTCCGTGGGGCGCCGGGTCAGGCTTCAATGTACGTGCGCCGCGACCCCGCTCAGCCGCGAGGTCGCGGTGTCGGGGCCGCCGCTGGGCCGGTCCCGGGCGGCCGTCAGGCGGTCTCGGTCTCCTGCCCGCGGGCCGCCTTCTTCTTGTGCGGACCGATCACCATGATCATATTCCGGCCGTCCTGCTTGGGGCGCGACTCGACGAAGCCGAGGTCCTCGACGTCGTCGGCGAGCCGCTGCAGGAGCCGGTACCCGAGCTCGGGGCGGGACTGCTCACGACCACGGAACATGATCGTGACCTTCACCTTGTCCCCGGCCTTCAGGAACCGCACCACGTGACCCTTCTTGGTCTCGTAGTCGTGCGGGTCGATCTTCGGGCGGAGCTTGATCTCCTTGATGACCGTGTGCGCCTGGTTCTTCCGCGCCTCACGCGCCTTCATCGCGGACTCGTACTTGAACTTGCCGTAGTCCATGAGCTTCGCGACGGGCGGACGCGCGGTGGGCGCCACCTCGACGAGGTCGAGGTCCGACTCACGCGCGAGTTCAAGGGCCTTGGCGATGGGCACTATGCCCACCTGTTCGCCGTTCGGGCCGACGAGCCGGACCTCGGGCACGCGAATGCGGTCGTTGATACGCGGTTCGGCGCTGATGGGACCTCCTTGGGGCCGTTCTCAAGTTCGTTGGACCGGTCGTACCCCGAGGCTTCCACGAGAAAAGCCCCGCACGACTCACGCACGGGGCCACCTTCGGTCTCCCTGGACGGACGGACCGTCCGGGGACGACGGCGCGACGGGCACGCGGTGCCCGTTCGCCGGACCGAGAACCCACCGGCCTTGGGTCTGGGGTGCCCCAGATGGGTACCGCGGGCTTCGGCGAAGCCGCCCAGGTGGGCGGCGTGCACGGTCCGCAGCCTCGGCCGGTCAGGTGGGAGGTGGCCTCCGCTTGAGCGCCCGGCGCGCACCATCGCTCGGATCGCGCGCACTGGGCCGGTCGACCACCAAGAATACCACCTCCGGGGGCCGCCCGGAGCAAGCCTCGCCCGCTCCCGGCGGGCGTTTCCGCTCCCGCCGCCCCGGCGGGTTCGGGGCCCCGGTGAGTACGCCTTGGTGAGGTACGACACCCTCCTCAACAGCGTCGAGGCCCCGGCCATTCCCCGGCCGGCCTCGCCGCGTGCGCGGTCCCGAACGGTGGGGGCGGGCGGGGAGGTGAGGGTGTTGTGGCCCGGCGGGCGTCTCGGCCCGCGGAGCGGTCGTTGTTACGGTGGAGCGGAGACGGCCCCGTGGGGCCCGCACCAGGGAGGTTGTTCCCGCGATGCCCCCGGTCGACGCCGGCGCCGCCGGCCCCCTCACCTCGCTGGCGCCCATCGCGCTGCAGTTCGCGCAGAAGGCGTTCATCGTGTCCGGCGGGCGGCTGCTGCTGGTCCGCAAGTCCGCGTCCGACCCGTTCCAGCCGGGCCGCTGGGAGGTGCCCGGCGGACGCCTGGAGGTGGCCGCCGACCTCGATCTCGACGACCACATCCGGCGGGAGGTCTGGGAGGAGGTCGGCCTCAAGATCGATCCGGGGCCGCCGTTCCATCTGTGGCAGTGGTTCATGCCCGACCGCGGCGGGCCGCGCGGCGCGCGGGTGCGGGTGGTCGCGGCGGCGCGCCGCTGCCGGCCGGTGACGCTGGACGCGACCCTCGGCAACCAGGACGCGGGCGACCACCTGGACGGCTGCGCCTGGGTGCCGCTGGCGGAGATCGGCGGGTACGACCTCATCCCGAGCCTGCGCCCGGTGATGCGGGCGTTCCTGGCGGCGGCCCGCTGACGGCCGCGTGGTCCCGCCGCGTTCACCCGCCGAGTGGCCGGGCCTGGACGGCGCGGCCGAGCGCCGGTTCGCGCTGCTCGTGATCGGCGACGCGGGCATCGAGGTCCGCGCGTCGCTGCCGGACGTCCGGTTCGCCGGCCTGCGGGCCGACCGGCTCTGCTACGCCCCGGCGCGCGCGGTGGTCGCGGGGACGGCGGTCAACCTCGCGCGGTGCGCCGTCCGCCATTTCCGCCGGGTGGGGGTGCTGGCGAAGATCGGCGACGACGCGTACACCCCGGTCGTCCGGCGGGAGCTGCGGAGCATCGGCGCTGCCGACCACCTGCGGGTCGAGGAGGGCGCGCCGAACGGCGTGTCGGTGATGCTGCGCGACCGGCCGCGCGGCGACCGGCCGGGCGTGCGGCTCCTGGTCGTCCAGGACGAGCCGCCCGGACGCCGCCTCACCGCGGCGGAGGTCGCGGCGGCGGCCCCCGCGATCGCGGCCGCGGACGTGCTGGCGCTCGACGGCTACTCGGTGCTGTCCCCGGTCTCGCGCGCGGCGCTGGAGGAGGCGGCGCGCATCGCGGGCGCGGCGGGGACGCGGGTCGCCTTCGACCTCGTCCCGCATGACATCGACGCGCGCCTGCCCGCGGCGGACGTGCTGCCGGCGCTGGCCCGCGCCGACCTGGTCTTCTCCGAGGCGCACACGCTGGCGCGCCTGCTCGGGCAGCCGCCGCCGGCGGGTGGGGAGGCACCGCGCGGGCTGCTGCCCGTGCTGGACGGTGCCGTGCCGGGGCGGCCGCTATGGCTGCTGCGGTTCGGGCCTACGTCCTTGGAACACGTGCTCGCCTACCGGCGGGGCCGGCTGCTGATGGAGTACCCCACCGGATACCGGGACGGCGTGGAGCGCGCGGGTTTCGGGGACCGGCTGGCCGCGTGCGAGCTCTACTGGTGGCTTTCGGGCGGGTGATCACCGCCCGGCGGGAGCCCCTTGTGGGCGGCGCGCAGCGCCGTGAGGGTGCGCAGGAAGCGCCGCCTGCTGGCGGGGAGGCCGAACGTCTCCTGCCAGCGCCAGGCTTCGTCCGTCCCGGCGGCCGTGAGGGCGACCGTCGCGGCCCGGCGCAGGAGCTGGCTCTCGGCGCCGTCCCCCGGGTGGACGGTCATGGCGCCGGCCTCCTCGATCAGCAGGTAGGAGCGGCCGGCGCGGAGGCGGGCCCGGAGGACGGCCCGGTCGGCGGGCGTCCCGGGGCGGCCCCATCCCTCGACCACGGCGCGGACGCCGGGCGTCCCCGGCAGCAGGTGCCAGTGCGCGTGGTCGATGCACGCGCCTCCGCCCTGCGGGGTCGCGGGCCCGTGCTCGAACAGCACCAGTTCAGCGCTGCCGTAGGCGGAGCGGTAGAGCCCGGCGACGCGGTCGCGCCACCGCAGCGCCCGCTCCCACATCCGCGGGCGGAACTCCCCCGCAGAGGCGTAGTGGTCGCGGGTCACCAGCAGGACGTGGCCCTCGGCGAGGGGCGCCACGTCCGGGATGAGCAGGAAGTCGCGGTCGCGGGCGATCACACCGGTCTCGCCCGGCAGATCGGCCATGCCGTTGAAGCGGAACCGCAGGGGCGGGCACAGGACGCAGTCGTGACCGGGCTCGCGCCACGCCGTCGGCTCGGCCAAGCCTCCTCCAGCACCAGGGGGACGGGGGCATCCGCTCTCCCTCCAGCGTGCCCGCCGCCCGGCCCGGGCGATCTGTGCGGCCGGGGCCACATACCTGGCACCCGCGGGGTACAAAGCCTGCCCTTACGGGAACAAAAAGGAAAAAGAACAACATACAACATCGAAAAAGAGTGAACCAGACACCCCCGCCTTTCCGGCCTGCCCTCCGCGCCGGCGCCCCGCTCATCGACATGGCCGTCCTCGAGACCCGGCTGAACGAATCGCTCGACGTGCTGCGCGACACCTACGCGCCCGCGCTCGGCTCAGGCGGCGGCTGGTACCACGAACTGGCGCGGCCCGAGCCCGGCACCACCGCGACGGCGCTCGGGCTGCTGGCCTTCACCGAGGCGGGACGCCCCTTCGAGCACTTCGACGCCGGCCTCGCCTTCCTCGCCGCCCGGCAGACCCGCTCCCGCGACGCGCTGCGCGACGGCGGCTGGGCCACCAAGACCAGCCTCGGCATGCCGGTCGTGGAGGCGACCGGCTGGATCGCCCGGTTCCTCGCCCGCGCCCGCTGCGACCTGCGCGAGGACGCCCCCGACACCCGGCGCGCCTACCGGTGGCTGCTGCGCAACCAGAACCCCGACGGCGGCTGGGGCTCGCTGCGCGGCTGCCCGTCCCGGGTGTGGCTGACCTGCCTGGCGCTGCGCGCGCTCAGCCAGCTCAACCCCTACGACCCGGCGGTCGACCGGGGCGTGGAGTGGCTGACCGCCGACCGGACCGCGCACCGTCCCGGCTGGGGGCCGACCCCCGACTCCCCGCCCACCGTCACCCACACCGCGTTCGCGCTGGTGACCCTGGCCGAGGCGCGCCCCGAACTGCGGACCGAGCGGCTGCTGGACGCCTACGACTGGCTGCTGGAGCACCTCGACCCCGACGACGACCACACCTGGATCGAGACCTACGACGTCTCCCCGCACGGCTTCGGCGCGGGCCCCGCCGAGCATGGCGCGGACTCCGACCCGGTCTGGCGGCTGGCCCTGTGGCACTACGGGCTGCCCATCGCGCTCACCGCGCTGCTGAAGGACCCGCGCGGCCCGCACGGGCCCGTCGTCGCCCGGGCGTTCCGGACGCTGGCGCGCAGCGAGTTCGCCGACCCGCGCCGCAACGGCCACCCGGGCGGCGGGCGCACGTCGCTGTGGACGCTGTGGTGGCGGCTGGAGACGCTGATCGCGCTGCGCCGCGTCCCGCTCGCCGGGGCCGCCGACCTCCTGCACTGGCTGCCGGACGCGACCGTCGTGCAGCGGTCGCACGCGCGGGAGCGGGCGCTGGCCGAGCTGCTGCCGCGGCGCCGCCTCGTCGACCCGGTGGGCCTCGCCCGGCGGCACTGGGCGGCGTTCCTGCTGAGCCTCGTGTGCGCGGCCAGCGCGCTCGGCGTCACCGCGGGCCTGTGGGGCTGGAAGGACTTCTGGCTGAGCGTGATCCTGCCGGTCGTCCTCACCGGCGTCGACGAGTCGGTGAAGCGGCGCCGCACCCCGCGCGGCCCGCCGCCCGCACCGCCGTGAGCGGCGGGCGGCGTCAGGCGCGGCGGGCCAGCTCGGCCTCCCCGGCGGCGCGCATCGCCGCCACCGGGACGTCCGCGCGGCCCGTCATCAGCTCCACCTGCCGGACGGCCTGGTGCAGCAGCATCGCGAAGCCGCCCACGACCGTCCCGCCGGCCCGCTCCACGGCCGCCGCGAGCGCCGTGGGCCACGGCGCGTACACCACGTCGAACAGCGCCGCGCAGGACCCGGCGACGGGCTCGGCGAGCGCGTCGGCCGCGCGCCCCGGGAGCGTCGACACCACCAGGTCGGCCGGCAGGTGCGCGGCGACCCGGTCCAGCGGCACGACCCGGACCGCGAGGCCGAACCGCTCCCCCACCTCGGCGGCGCCGGCGGCGCGCTCGGGGGTCCGCGCCGCGAGCACCGCCTCCGCCGTGCCGAGCCGGGCGAGCGCGGCCAGCGCGGACGCCGCGGTCGCGCCGCCGCCCAGCACCAGCGCCGACGGCGGGGCCTTCACGCCCGCCTCGGTCAGCGCGGTCTCGATGCCGTGCACGTCGGTGTTGTCGGCGTGGCGCCGCCCGTCCCGCAGGACGAGCGTGTTCGCGCCGCCGACCCGCGCCGCGAGGTCGGTCACCGTGTCGGCGAGGTCGAGCGCGACCCGCTTGAGCGGCATGGTCAGCGACAGGCCCGCCCATTCGGGGCCGAGGCCGTCCAGCAGTGCGGCGAGGCCGTCCTCGCCGCACTCGACCGCCTCGTAGGTCCAGCCGTCCAGGCCCATCGCCGCGTACGCCGCGCGGTGCAGCACCGGGGACAGCGAATGCGCGACCGGCGACCCCAGCACCGCGGCGCGGGTCACTGGCCCGGGTTCTTGCGCTGCCACTCCCGGAACTCCTCCTCGATCTTCACCCGCTCGGCCTCCGTCGTGGCGAACTTGGTGATCTTGTTGGTCGGGTCGGTGGCGATGAAGAACAGCCACGTCCCGTCCTCGGGGTTCAGCGCCGCGTCGATCGCGTCCGGCCCGGGGTTGGAGATCGGGCCGGGCGGCAGGCCGGCGTGCAGATAGGTGTTGTAGGGGGAGGCGATCTCCAGGTCCTTCTCGGTGACCGTCAGCCGCCGCTCGTTCAGCGCGTACAGCACCGTGGTGTCGAACTGCAGCTTCATGCCCTTCTCCACCCGGTTGTAGATCACCCGGGAGATCTTGGGCAGGTCGCTGGGCTTGCCGCCCTCGGCCTGGACGAGGCTGGCGAGCGTGATGACCGTCGCCGGGTTCAGCTTCGCCTCGCGGGCCTTGGCGACGAGGTCGCTGCTGCGCGCCTCCTCGTTGAACCGCGCGATCATCTGCTTGAGGATCTGCTCGGCCGAGCCGTTCGGGTCGAGGTCGTAGCGGCCCGGGAACAGGTAGCCCTCCACCTTGCCCCTGGCGTACGACGGCAGCCCGAGCGCCTTGCCCTTCTTCGCGGCCGCCTGGAACTCCTTGACGGTGATCCCGGTCTTCTTCGCCAGCAGCTCGTAGGTCTCGATGGCCCGCTTGCCCTCCGGGATCGTGATCTGGTTCCCGGCCCGCGACTTCGGGTTCAGCAGCAGCGACATCGCCGCGGCCGACGACATCTTCCGCCGCATCTGGTAGAAGCCCGGCTGGATGCTGGAGGCCCGCGTCTCCTTGGTGTAGACCTTCACGAACGCGCGGGCGCTCTTGACCACGCTGTGCTCCTCCAGCGTCGCGCCGATCACCGAGCCGCTGGCGCCCTCCTTGATCTGGACCGTGACCTTGCCGGTGCCCTGGCCGTCGTAGTCCGGCGGGTTCTGCTTGTTGTCGAGCCACGCGTACCCGAGGACGCCTCCGGTGCCGAACACCGCCACCAGGAACGCCATCGCGAACAGGGCCGCGGCGCGGCCGTTGCGGCGGCGCCGCTTCTGCCGCGTGCGGACGCGCCGCTGGTCACGCCGGCCGCGCCGCTGCGGCGGCCGGCCGTCCCCGTACGGATCGCGGTGCGGGTCTGAGAACAGGTCCAAGTCGTTCATGAGCTCCCCCGGACGATCTCCCCTGGGGGGTTGCCCGTCAACCGTTCCGCGTCGAGCGCGGCCTGCAGCAGCACCGCCGCGGCGGCCTGGTCGACGACCTTGCGGCGCGCCTGGCCGTGCACGCCGCCGGCCCGCAGCCCGCTCTCGGCGGTGACGGTGGTGAGCCGCTCGTCGTGCAGCCGGACCGCCCCCGGGGGGAGGCGGTCGGCGAGCCGCGACGCGAACTTGCGCGCCGACACCGCCGCCGGGCCCTCCCGGCCCGACAGCGACGTCGGCAGGCCGACGACGACCTCGATCGCCTCGTACTCGGCGGCGAGCGCCACGAGCCGGTCGACGTCGCCCTTCCCGCTCTTCACGGTCTCCAGCGGGGAGGCGAGGATTCCCCCGGGGTCGCACTTGGCGACCCCCACCCGCACGCTCCCCACATCGACCCCGAGCCGCACGCCCTGCCTCATGGCGCCGGCTCCGGTCGCATCATGCCCCGTGGTGCCGGGCTCACGCGGCCCCTACTGCTCGTTCGACCGCGGCGAGCGCGTCGCCGACGGCGGCGGGGTTCGCGCCGCCGCCCTGCGCCAGGTCGTCCTTGCCGCCGCCCCCGCCGCCGAGGGCCTTGGCGGCGAGGCCGACCAGCGCGCCCGCCTTGAGGCCGCGCTCGCGCGCCCCCTCGGTGACGGCGACGACCACGACCGGGCGGTCCTTCGGCACGCCGGTGACCATCACGACCGCGGGCCGGGCCGTCAGCCTGCCCCGCACGTCGACGGCGAGCTTGCGCAGGTCGTCGGCGCCCGTGCCGTCCGGGGCGCGGTGCCCGACGAACGCGATGCCGTTCACGTCCGCGGCGCCGTCGGCGAGCGACCCGGCGATCGCGAGGACCTGCTGGGAGCGGAGCTTCTCCAGCTCCTTCTCGGCGTCCCGCAGCCGGGTGACGACGCCGGAGATCCGCTCGGGGAGCTCCTCCTTGCGCGCCTTCAGCTGCTCGGCGAGCTGCGCGACGAGCACGCTCTCGCGGGCCAGGAACCGGAACGCGTCGATGCCGACGAGCGCCTCGACCCGGCGGACGCCGGCGCCGATCGACGACTCGCCCAGCACCTTGATCAGGCCGAGCTGACCGGAGCGCGCGACATGGGTGCCGCCGCACAGCTCGCGGGAGTAGTCGCCGACCTCGACCACGCGGACCTCGTCGCCGTACTTCTCGCCGAACAGCGCGAGCGCGCCCATCGCGCGGGCCTCGTCGATCGAGGTGTGGAACGCCCGGACGTCCAGGTCGCCGACCAGCACCTCGTTGACCTCGTCCTCGACGTCGCGCAGCACGCTCGGCGGGACGGCGCCGGAGGCGGTGAAGTCGAACCGGAACCGGCCGGGCGAGTTCTCCGAGCCGGCCTGCGCCGCGGACTCGCCGAGCGCGCGGCGGAACCCGGCGTGCACCAGGTGGGTCGCGGTGTGCGAGCGGGAGATCGCGCGGCGCCGCTCCACGTCGACCTCGGCGTAGGCGGTGTCGCCGGCCTGCGCCTCGCCGCTGCGGACCCGCCCGCGGTGCACGATCAGCCCGGCGAGGGGCGACTGCACGTCCGTCACCTCGATGACGGCGCCGTTGCCGAGCCGGATCAGGCCGTGGTCGGCGAGCTGGCCGCCGCCCTCGGCGTAGAACGGGGTGCGGTCGAGGACGACCTCCACCTCGGTGCCCTCGCCGGCGGCGGGCGCGTTCGCGCCGTTGACCAGCAGCCCGACGAGGCGGGCGTCGCCGGCGAGGCTGCCGTAGCCGGTGAAGTCGACCTTGCCGCCGGCGCCGGTGAGCAGCTCGTCCAGCACGGAGACGTCGAGGTTGCCGGTCTTCTTGTCGCGGGCGTCCTTCTTCGCGCGGTCCCGCTGCTCCTGCATGAGCCGGCGGAAGCCGTCCTCGTCGACCTGGAGGCCCTGCTCGGACGCCATCTCCAGGGTGAGGTCGATCGGGAAGCCGTAGGTGTCGTGGAGCTTGAACGCCTGCTCGCCCGCCAGCGTCGCGCCGCCGGACCGCTTGGTCTCCTCCACCGCCGTGTCGAAGATGGCGGTGCCGGTGCGGAGCGTCTGGAGGAAGGAGTCCTCCTCGGCGTCGATGACGGTGTGGATGTTGGCGGCGGTGCGCACCAGCTCCGGGTACTGCTCGCCCATCGCGCCGATCGCGACGGCGGTCAGCTCGTGCATGAGGCCGGCGTCCTGCCCGCCGAGCAGCCGCAGGTTGCGGATGGAGCGGCGCAGGATGCGGCGCAGCACGTAGCCGCGGCCCTCGTTGCCGGGGCGGATGCCGTCGGCGACCATCATCGTGCCGCTGCGGACGTGGTCGGCGACGACGCGCAGCGACACGTCGGCGCGGTGGTCGCGGCCGTACTTGGCGCCGGTCAGCTCCGCGGCGCGGTCGAGGACCCGCCACAGCGTGTCGGTCTCGTAGATGTTGTCGACGCCCTGCAGGATCGCCGCCATGCGCTCCAGGCCCATGCCCGTGTCGATGTTCTTGGCGGGCAGGTCGCCGAGGATCGGGAAGTCGGTCTTGCTCTCCCCGGGGCCCCGCTCGTACTGCATGAAGACGAGGTTCCAGACCTCCAGGTAGCGGTCCTCGTCGGCGACGGGGCCGCCCTCGCGGCCGTACTCGGGGCCGCGGTCGTAGTAGATCTCCGAGCAGGGCCCGCACGGGCCGGGCACGCCCATCGACCAGAAGTTGTCCTCCATGCCGCGCCGCTGGATGCGGTCGAGGGGGACGCCGACCTTGTCGTGCCAGATGCCCTGCGCCTCGTCGTCGTCCTGGAAGACGGTGACCCACAGCTTCTCTTCGGGGAACCCGAAGCCGCCGTCCTCGCGCGAGCGGGTCAGCAGCTCCCAGGCGAACGGGATCGCCTGCTCCTTGAAGTAGTCGCCGATCGAGAAGTTGCCCAGCATCTGGAAGAACGTGGCGTGCCGGGTGGTCTTGCCGACCTCCTCGATGTCGGGCGTCCGCACGCACTTCTGCGCGCTGGTCATCCGCACCGACGGCGGGGTGCGCTGGCCGAGGAAGTACGGCTTGAACGGCACCATGCCGGCGTTCACCAGCAGCAGGGTCGGGTCCTCGGCGACCAGGCTGGCCGAGGGCACCACCGTGTGCCCGCGCTCCTCGAAGAACCTGAGGAAGCGGCGTGCGACCTCTGCCGACTCCATGATCAGTGGCCATCCTTGTCGTCGTCGATGATCGTGTATCGCGCCTTCAGCACCCGGCGGGGCGGGGAGCCCCGCAGCCCGGGAACCTCGGCGTCCGGCGGAGCCTGGTCCATGCGGACGGCCTCGCGCAGCTCCTCCTCGCGGGCCCGCATCTCGGTACGGACGTCGGCGGCGAAATGCCTCAACCGCTCCCCGGTGCCCTTACCGGTCGCCACCGCGCGCATCGCGACCCCCTCGGGGGACAGGCTCCGCGCGACCCGCTCCACGCGCCGCTTGACGCGGTGGGTGACGTAGACGCCGGCACCGGCGCCGACGGAGAGCCAGAACAGCCGTCTCATCGGCGTCCCTTCCCCGTGGAGCGGGCCTGAAGCTGCGGCCGGCCGGACGCGGCGCGCCCGTCGCCGTCGCCGTTCCTCAGGGCCTTGCGGACGCCGTAGGAGAAGGCCGCGGCCTTCACCAGCGGCCCGCCCACCACGGACGTCATGACGGTGGTGACGGCGGAGACGTTCTGGGTGACGCCGGCGACCTGCTTGGTGATGACGTCGGTGCGGCCGAGCTGCTCGTTGGCGCGCTTGACCGTCCGGGCCATGTCGTCCATCAGCGGGGCCGCCTGGTCGCCGAGCTCGCGGACCACGTCGCCGGCCTCGCCGAGGAGCCGGGAGAGCTTCAGCAGGGTCAGCGAGATGAACGCGACGAGCACCGCCCAGAACACGGCCACGATGAGACCTGCCAGCTGTCCACCAGTGAGCATCGGGCTTTCCGTTCGTGCGAATTCGGTTCGGGCCGGTAACGGCGTGACAGACCTTACCGGTCGGCACGGCCTTGTGGCGGTATCACCGGACCCGCGGGAACGATCAGTGCCGGTCCCCGGCGCCGCGCAGCACCGAGCGGATCCGCGCGAGGACCTCGGTGAAGCGCGACTCGGCGCCGTGCCTGGTCGGGCGATAGTACTCCCGTCCGTCCACGGAGTCGGGCGCGTACTGCTGCCGGACCACACCGCCGGGGTGATTGTGGGCGTACTTGTAGCCCTTCCCGCTCCCGACCTTCGCGGCGCCCTTGTAGTGGGCGTCGCGCAGATGCCCGGGGACGGGCCCCGCGAGCCCCTTGCGGACGTCGCCGAGCGCCTCGTCCACCGCCGTGATCACCGCGTTGGACTTCGGCGCCAGGGACAGGTGGATGACCGCCTGGGCGAGGTTGATGCGCGCCTCGGGCAGGCCGACGAACTCCACCGCCTGCGCGGCGGCGACCGCGGTCTGCAGCGCGGTCGGGTCGGCCATCCCGACGTCCTCGCTGGCGTGCACGATGAGCCGCCGGGCGATGAACCGCGGGTCCTCCCCGGCCTCGATCATGCGGGCGAGGTAGTGCAGCGCCGCGTCGACGTCGCTGCCGCGGATGCTCTTGATGAACGCGCTGATGACGTCGTAGTGCTGGTCGCCCTCGCGGTCGTAGCGGACGGCGGCCCGGTCGACGGCGCGCTCCAGCACGTCCGCGTCGATGACGCCGCCGTCGTCGACGACGAGCGACGCCGCCTCCAGGTAGGTCAGGGTGCGGCGGGCGTCGCCGCCGGCGAGCCGGACGAGGTGGTCCTCGGCGGCGGGGTCGAGGGTGACCGCGCCGCCGAGGCCGCGCTCCTCGGTGAGCGCCCGGCGGATCACCTCGCGCAGGTCGTCGTCGCCGAGCGGCTCCAGCGTGAGCAGCAGCGAGCGCGACAGCAGCGGGCTGATGACGGAGAAGAACGGGTTCTCGGTGGTGGCGCCGATGAAGGACACCCACCGGTTCTCCACGGCGGGGAGCAGGGCGTCCTGCTGGGCCTTGTTGAACCGGTGGACCTCGTCGACGAACAGGACCGTCTGCCGCCCCGCCATGCCGAGCTCGCGGCGGGCCAGGTCGATCTCGGCGCGGACCCGCTTGACCCCGTCGCTGACCGCGGAGATCTCCACGAACCGGCGGGAGGTGACATGGCTGACGACCGTGGCGAGCGTCGTCTTGCCCGTCCCCGGCGGGCCCCACAGGACGAGCGACATCGGCACGTCCCGGTCGACGAGCTGCCGGATCGGGGTGCCGGGGCCGAGCAGGTGGCCCTGCCCGACGACCTCGTCGAGGCCGCGGGGCCGCATCCGCACCGCGAGCGGCTGCTCCGCGCCCGGTGCGCCCGGCGCGGCGGGAGCGGGCGGCGCGGGCATCGCTGCGGGGCCGGACGGCTCACGCCCCGGCGCGTCGAAAAGGCCCTCCGGCTCGCCCGATTCCGCCCTGCTGGTCACGCTCCGACACTATCTCGGGGCACGGACAGGCCGGGACGGGGAACCCGGCGGTAGGCTCCGGCGTTGGAACAGCCCGGAAGGCGCATTTCAGGAGCGTGACGGTGTCCGGTACGGCCCCTCGGAGTCGCCACGGGACGGCTGGGCTGCTCGTGGCGCTGTTCGTCGTGGCCGGGCTGGTGTTCAGCTACGGGCTGGGCGGCCACGGCCCGCCGCTCCGCGTGTGCACCGAGCACGCCGTGACCGTGCCCGTCGGCACGGCGGCGGCCGCCGGGGACTCGATCCACGCCACCGCGGCGCTCAGCGCGCCCGTCAAGGCCCCCGCGCTGCCGCTGGACCTCTGCCTGTGCATGGCGGTCCTGTTCACCCTCATGTTGCTCGCGCTCGCCATCGGGTTGCGCCGGCCCTTGTCCCGCCTGCCCGCGCGGGCCGGCTGGGCGCTCGCGCCGCCGTCCGGTGCGGCGTCCGCCGCCGCGTTCCCACCCGTCCTCCAGGTGCTCCGGCTGTGACGAGCCGGCCGTAAGGCCGCACGCAACGCCGTATCGCCGTCGCGATGCGGCGCTGTCCCGCATCCCTGTACGGATCCACAGCACCCCTGAGAGGACCGCTCTCATGTCCAAGAGCGCCCGTGTCAAGAACGCACGCAACCAGAAGGCCCGCAAGAAGAACGCGCTGACGCAGCGCGAGGTCCCGTGGGGCGGCATCGCCTTCTTCACCGTCATCGGCCTGGTGGCGGTGGTCGCGATCGGCTTCACGTTCATGCAGACGAGGTCGTCGTCCGCGGACTCGTCCATCGCGGGCGTGGTGTCCAAGGACGACCTCGGCCGCGACCACACCAACGGCGCCGTCAAGTACGACGACGCCCCGCCGATGGGCGGCGACCACAACCCCATGTGGCAGAACTGCGACGGCCGCGTCTACGACGCGCCGCTGCAGAACGAGAACGCCGTGCACTCCCTGGAGCACGGCGCCGTCTGGATCACCTACCGGCCCGGCCTCGCCGCCGACCAGCTCGACGCGCTCAAGGCCAAGGTCTCCGGCACCGACTACACGATGCTGAGCCCGTACCCGTCCCAGGACGCGCCGGTCAAGCTCACCGCCTGGGGCTACCAGCTCAAGCTGGACGACGCCTCCGACGCGCGGGTGGACCAGTTCCTGCGCGCCTACGTCAAGGGCCCGCAGACGCCGGAGCCGGGCGCGGCCTGCAACGGCGCCAAGGACGCCGCGTGAGCGAGGGCACCGCGGCACCGCGCGGGCGGCGGGCCACCGCCGTCCTCGCGGTGCTCGTCCTGGCCGTCGGCGCCGTCCTGGTGGCGCTGGCCGTCGCCCGCTCGGACCGGCCCGGCACGGACGGCCCCGAGGCCGGCTTCGCCCGCGACATGAGCGCCCACCACGCGCAGGCGGTGCGGATGTCGTTCATCGTCAGGGACCGCACCGGCGACGCCGACGTGAAGCTGCTGGCCTACGACATCATCACCACCCAGCAGGCGCAGATCGGCATGATGACGGCCTGGCTGGACGAGTGGGAGCTGCCGAAGGCCGACCCGTCCGGCGCGATGCGGTGGATGTCCGGGCACGGCGGGCACCGGGGCGGCGCGTCCGCGATGCCGGGGATGGCCACCCGCGAGCAGCTCGCCGACTTGGAGAAGGCGTCGGGCAAGGACGCCGAGGTCGGGTTCCTGCGGCTGATGATCGCCCACCACCGCGGCGGGGTCGACATGGCGGAGGCGGTGCTGGCCCGCACCGGGCACGACCGGGTCCGGCGCCTCGCCCGCACCATGGTGGAGGGCCAGCGGTCGGAGATCACGCTGATGAACGCGATGCTCCGGGAGCGGGGCGCCGCCACCGCGTGAACCGTGACCCGCGAGCTTGCCGATAGCGCTTGACAGCGCGGCCGGATCGCGGGTCACTGACCACCATGGCTCACAACCTCAGCGGCTACCACCGGGCCCTCGACCTGTTCGAGGGCCTCGTCGCCGGCGTGTCCCGCGACGGCTGGGACGCGCCGTCGCCCTGCGCGGGGTGGACGGCGCGGGACGTCGCCGGCCATGTGACCGGCGGCCAGCACCTGATCCGGGCGCTGGCCGGCGGCGAGCCCGAGCCCGACGTCCACCGGGACCCGGCGCGCTTCGTCCCGGGCGACGTCCTGATGAGCTGGCGGACGGCCCGCAAGGAGTGCGCCGCGGCCCTCACCCCCGACGCCCTGCGCCGCCCCATCCCGTTCGGCGGCCTCGGCGACCTGCCGCTGGCCGACTACCTGGAGGGCTACATCCTGGAGCCGCTGGTGCACGCCTGGGACCTGGCGAAGGCCACCGCCCAACCGTCCCGCCTGGACCCGGACCTGGTCCACCACGCCTTCGCCACGGCCCAGGTGGTAGCGGCCCCCCTACGCGCCGAAGGCCACCTGGCCCCACCCCTAGGAGCCCGACAAGGCGCCGACGAACAAACAAGAATGCTCGCCTTCCTGGGCCGAACAACCTGAACCAGCCCCCACCTCAACCCCGGCAGGACGAACCCCAGCCCCGGCAGGACGAGCCTCAGTTACCGGTCACGGGTCGGGCGGCCGGAGGGCGCCCTAGCGCCCGGAGGCCGCACGACCCGCCGGCCGAGAGGCTGTTTCACGAGACGCGCCAGCGGATCGGGAAACGGCCTCTCGGCCGCAACGGGGGTTCCAGGGGGTCGCCCCCCTGGGCAAACACAGCCCCCTGGGTGACTACGAGAATTCCGCCAGGGTGCGTTCTGCCTCTTCCAGCCAGGCTCGGCGGGCGTTGAGGGCTTCCTCGGCCTCTTTGACGTCCTTGTCGCGGCCGGCGTCGCGGGCCTTGCCGAGGCGCTTCTCGAGCTGCTCGATGGAGCTGCGCAGCTGGCCGACGGTGGCTTCGGCGCGGGCGCGGGCCTCGGGGTTGGTGCGGCGCCACTCGTTCTCTTCGGCGGAGCGGATCGTGTCCTCGATCTTGCGGAGGCGGCCTTCGAGGCGGTCGCGCTGGTCGCGCGGGACCATGCCGGCGGCCTCCCAGCGCTCCTGGATCGCGCGCAGCGCCTGCCGGGCCTGCCGGACGTCCTTGACGGGCAGCAGCCGCTCGGCCTCGGCGAGGATCTTCTCCTTCTCCTCGGCGTTGCCGCGGAACTCGGCGTCGCGTTCGGCGAACGCGGCGCTGCGGGCCTGGAAGAAGGTGTCCTGCGCGCCTTTGAAGCGGGCCCACAGGTCCTCTTCGGCGTCGCGGGAGGCGCGCCCGGCCAGCTTCCAGCGGCGCATCAGGTCGCGGTAGGCGGCGGCGGTCTCGCCCCAGTCGGTGGAGCCGGCCATCGCCTCGGCCTCGGCGACGAGGCGCTCCTTCTCGCGGCGGGCCTCCTCGCGCTGGTCGTCGAGGGTGGCGAAGTAGGCCTTGCGGCGCTTGGTGAAGGCGTTGCGGGCCGACGACAGCCGCTTCCACAGGGCGGTCTCGGTGGGCCGGTCGATGCGGTCGGCGGCCTTCCACTCCTCGACGAGCTGGCGGAGGCGTTCGCCGCCGTTCTTCCAGTGCGTCTCCTCGGCGGCGATGCGCTCGGCCTCGGCGACGATCCGCTCCTTGACCTCGCGGGCCTCGTGGCGGTGCTGCTCGCGCTGGGCCTTGACCTCCTCGCGGCGCCGGCCGACCTGGTCGGTCAGGCCGTCGAGGCGCCGGGCGAGGGCGTCGAGGTCGCCGACGGCGTGCGCCTCGGCGACGGCCTCGCGGAGCCGGTCGATGCTCTGCTGCGCCTGGGCGGGCTGCAGGTCGGTGGTGCGGACCCGCTGCTCGAGCAGGCCGATCTCGGTGACGAGCGCGTCGTACTTGCGCTTGAAGTAGGCCAGGGCCTCTTCGGGCGCGCCGGCCTGCCAGGACCCGACGACCCGCTCGCCGTCGGCCGTCCTGACATAGACGGTGCCGTCCTCGTCCACCCGGCCCCAGGGATCGGTCGCGCTGGACACCCTTGCCTCCTGAATCGCGGGTCCGGACAACTTACGCTCTCCGGACCCTCCACACCTTAGTATCCCGTTCGCCTATTTCCCGGCGATCGTGACGTCCTGGATTTCGACCTTCTTCTTGGGCTTGCCGTCCCCCTTGGGGTCCGACCCGCCCTCGGCGATCTTCTTGAGCACGTCCAGCCCCTTGGTGATCTTTCCGAACACCGTGTAGTCCGGCGGGAGCTGCGAGTCCTTGTAGACCATGAAGAACTGGCTGCCGTTGGAGTCCGGCTGGCTCGAGTGCGCCATCGCGAGGGTGCCCTCGGTGTAGGTGGCGCCGTCGGTGTTCTCGTTGGCGAACCGGTAGCCGGGCCCGCCGCTGCCCGACGCCGTCGGGTCGCCGCACTGCAGCACGTTGAGGCCGCCACTGGTCATGCGGTGGCACTCGGTCTTGTCGTAGAAGTTCTTCTGCGCCAGGAACGCGAAGGAGTTCACCGTGCACGGCGCCTTGTCGCCGTACAGCTGCATCTCCACATCGCCCTGGCTCGTCTTGACCGTGGTCTGGACGATGCCGGGATGCGCGGGCTCGCCCGGCGGGCGCCCGACGTCCTTCGGCACGCTGCCCTGCGTGTCGCCCTTGTAGACGCACCGCGGGGAGGCCGCGGTCGACTCGTCCTCCCTGAGCACCATGAACACCGCGACGCCGGCGACGACGACCGCCACCGCGGCGACCGAGCCGATGATCTTCAGCCGGCGCGCCCGCGCCGCCTCCTGCGCCTGGCGCTGCTGCTGGCGCTCGTACCGTTGCCGCGCGAGCTGCTTCTTGCGGTCCTTCCCCGCCACGGTGCCTCGCCCCTCCGGTGTGATCAGGTGAACGTGCAGCGCATAGTAGCGGTACCCGGGAGTAAACGCGCCTCCGCGTTCAGGGAGCGCCGCCCCGCGCCGGGGCGGGCGCCGAACGCGACACGGCGACGGCCGCATCTCGTTCGCGGTGGCCGCGGCCCCGCCGGTACCCTCGGACACGCCCACCCGAGATGGTTCTAAGGAAGGACGACCGTGCTCGTCGCCGGGTTCCCCGCTGGATCGTTCGCCGCGAACTGCTATGTCGTGGCGCCCGCCGCGGGTGAGGAGTGCGTGATCATCGACCCCGGGCAGGACGCCGAGGCCGGGATCGAGGAGATCCTGCGCGAGCACCGGCTCAAGCCCGTCGCGGTGCTGCTGACGCACGGCCATATCGACCACGTCTGGTCGGTGGCGCCGGTCTGCGGCGCCAAGGACGTCCCGGCCTACGTCCATCCGGACGACCGCGACCTGCTGACCGACCCGGCGAAGGGCCTGTCGCTGGGCGCCGGGCAGCAGCTGTTCGGCGGCCTGGAGCTGACCGAGCCGGACGACGTGCGGGAGCTCGCGGACGGGGCGGCGCTGGAGCTGGCCGGGCTGAGCTTCACCGTCGACCACGCGCCGGGCCATACGCCCGGGTCGGTGACGTTCCGCACCCCGAAGACCGAGCGGATCCCGGACGTGATGTTCAC
This sequence comes from Actinomadura sp. NPDC049382, assembly GCF_040677125.1. Classification (NCBI taxonomy): domain Bacteria; kingdom Bacillati; phylum Actinomycetota; class Actinomycetes; order Streptosporangiales; family Thermomonosporaceae; genus Actinomadura; species Actinomadura sp. NPDC049382. The sequence continues at coordinate 25,966 of NZ_JBFARO010000055.1, read as the reverse complement.
CGGCGACCTGCTGTTCGCGGGGTCGATCGGGCGCACCGACCTGCCGGGCGGCTCCTACGAGGAGATCCTCGCCAGCCTGTCGCGGGTGTGCCTGAGCATGCCCGACGACACGGCCGTGCTGCCCGGCCACGGTGAGCAGACCACAATCGGCCGCGAGCGCGCCACGAATCCGTTCCTGTCGGAGCTGACGCCCGCGGACGGACCCAACAAGGGATTCTGAGCCGAGAGACCATGAGTTCGAGCTTCCGGGCCCCCAAGGGGGTCAGTGAATACGTCCCGCCGCGCGCGGACCTCTTCTACGCCATCCGGGAGGCGTTCGCCGAGCAGGCGCGGCTGGCCGGATACGGCTACCTGGAGCTGGCCGTCTTCGAGGACACCAACCTGTTCCGCCGCGGCGTCGGCGAGTCCACCGACGTGGTGTCCAAGGAGATGTACACCTTCGAGGACCGGGGCGGCCGGTCGCTGACGCTGCGCCCCGAGTTCACCGCGTCGGTGCTGCGCGCCGTCCTGGAGAACAACCTGCACAAGGGCGCGCTGCCGGTGAAGGTGTGGACGACGGGCGCCGCGTTCCGCGCCGAGCGCCCGCAGCAGGGCCGCTACCGGCAGTTCTACCAGCTCGACCTGGAGGCGATCGGCAGCGAGGACCCGCAGGTCGACGCGGAGACCATCGCGATCGCGGCGAACTGGTACCGGTCCCTCGGGCTGACCCGGGTGCGGCTGCTGCTGAACTCGCTGGGCTGCAAGGAGTGCCGCCCCGCCTACCGGGCCCTGCTGCAGGAGTTCCTGCGCGGCCTCGACCTGGACGAGGACACCCGCGCCCGCGTGGAGATCAACCCGCTGCGGGTGCTGGACGACAAGCGCCCCAGGGTGCGCGAGCAGCTCGCCGGCGCGCCGCTGATGGCCGACCACCTGTGCCCCGCGTGCAAGGCCCACCACGACCGGGTCCGGGAGCTGCTCGCCGACCTCGGCATCGCCTGGGAGGACACGCCCACCCTCGTCCGCGGCCTGGACTACTACACCCGGACGACCTACGAGTTCGACCACCCGCTGCTCGGCGCCCAGTCCGGCATCGGCGGCGGCGGACGCTACGACGGTCTCTCCGAGGACATCGGCGGCCCGCCGCTGCCCGGCATCGGCTTCGGCCTCGGCCTGGACCGCACCATCCTGGCGCTGGAGGCCGAGTCGCAGGAGGGGCGGGGCGCGGCGTTCGCCGCGAAGCCGCGCTGCGAGGCGTTCGGCGTCGCGCTCGGCGACACCGCCGAGCGCCGCATGTTCGCGCTCGTGGCCGAGCTGCGCCGCGCCGGGATCGCCGCCGACATGGCGTTCGACGGCAAGAAGCTGAAGGGCGCCATGAAGGACGCGGACCGCTCCGGCGCCCGCTACGCCGTGATCCTCGGGGAGCGAGATATCGCGGACGGCGTCGCCCAGGTCAAGGACCTGGCCGAGGGCGAGCAGACCGCCGTCCCGCTCACCGACCTCATCACGACGCTGAAGGAGAGGCTCTCCCAATGATCCGCACCCACGAGGCTGGCACGCTCCGCAAGGAGCACGCCGGGCAGCAGGTCACGCTGGCCGGCTGGGTCGGCCGCCGCCGCGACCACGGCGGCGTCACGTTCATCGACCTGCGCGACGCGTCCGGCACCGCGCAGGTCGTCTTCCGCGAGGAGGACGCCGCCCACGACCTGCGCTCGGAGTTCTGCGTGAAGGTCGTCGGCGAGGTGCGCGTCCGCCCGGCGGGCAACGAGAACCCCGAGCTGCCCACCGGGGACATCGAGGTCGCCGCCACCGACATCGAGGTGCTGTCGGACGCGGCGCCGCTGCCGTTCCCCATCGAGGGCGACGTCAACGTCAACGAGGAGATCCGGCTCAAGTACCGGTACCTCGACCTGCGCCGCGACGCCGTCGCCCGCGCGATGCGGATCCGCTCGGAGGCGTCGTTCCTCGTGCACGAGGTGATGCGCGAGCACGGCTTCGTCAACGTGGAGACCCCGACCCTCACCCGGTCGACTCCCGAGGGCGCCCGCGACTTCCTCGTCCCCGTCCGGCTCAAGCCCGGCCACTGGTACGCGCTGCCGCAGTCGCCGCAGCTGTTCAAGCAGCTGCTGATGGTCGGCGGGCTGGAGCGCTACTACCAGATCGCGCGCTGCTACCGCGACGAGGACTTCCGCGCCGACCGGCAGCCCGAGTTCACCCAGATCGACATCGAGATGTCGTTCGCCGACCAGGACGACGTGCTCAAGGTCGGCGAGGACCTCATCGCCCGGCTCTGGCGGGACATCGCCGGCTACGACGTCCCCCGCCCGATCCCCCACATCACCTACGCCGACGCGATGGCCCGGTACGGCTCCGACAAGCCCGACCTGCGCTTCGGCCTGGAACTGACCGACATGACCGAGTACTTCGCCGGCACGTCGTTCCGCGTGTTCCAGGCCCCGTACGTCGGCGCGGTCGTGATGCCGGGCGGCGCCGCCCAGACCCGCAAGGAGCTGGACGGCTGGCAGGACTGGGCGAAGGCCCGCGGCGCCCGCGGCCTGGCCTACGTGCTCGTCCAGGAGGACGGCACCCTCGGCGGCCCGGTCGCGAAGAACCTGTCCGACGCCGAGAAGGAGGGCCTGGCCGCCAAGACCGGCGCGGGCCCCGGCGACGCGGTCTTCTTCGGCGCCGGCAAGCGGCACGCCACCCAGGAGCTGCTCGGCGCGGCCCGCCTGGAGATCGGCCGCCGCCGCGACCTGATCGACGCGTCCGCCTGGAAGTTCGTCTGGGTCGTGGACGCCCCGATCTTCGAGCCCGTCGAGGGCGACAAGGGCGAGCAGATCGGCTGGACGTCCGTCCACCACCCGTTCACCGCGCCGAAGCCGGAGTACGCCGACAGCTTCCACGAGGACCCGGGCAGCGCCCTCGCCGACGCCTACGACCTCGTCCTGAACGGCAACGAGATCGGCGGCGGCTCCATCCGCATCCACCGCGCCGAGATGCAGCAGCGGGTCTTCGACGTGCTCGGCCTCTCCAAGGAGGAGGCGGAGTCGAAGTTCGGCTTCCTGCTGGAGGCGTTCAAGTTCGGCCCGCCCCCGCACGGCGGCATCGCGTTCGGCTGGGACCGCACGGTCATGCTCCTCGCCGGCCAGGACTCCATCCGCGACGTGATCGCCTTCCCGAAGGCCGCGTCCGGCTACGACCCCCTGACCGCCGCCCCGACCCCGATCACCCCCCAGCAGCGCGACGAGGCCGGCGTGGACGTCGTCCCCGAGGACGAGCCAGCCGAGGACTGAGCCCCTCCCGCACGCGAAAGGCGGCCGCCGGTGGGCGGCCGCCTTTCGCTCGCTCCCGGCGCTACCTCGTGGCGCCGCTCGTCACCCGGTAGACGTCGTAGACGCCGTCGATGGAGCGGACGGCCTTCAGCACGTGGCCGAGGTGCTTGGTGTCGCCCATCTCGAAGGTGAAGCGGCTGACGGCCACGCGGTCGCGGGTGGTGGTGACCGAGGCCGACAGGATGTTGACGTGCTGGTCGGACAGGACGCGGGTCACGTCCGACAGCAGCCGGGGCCGGTCGAGCGCCTCGACCTGGATGGCGACGAGGAAGACCGAGTCCTCGCTCGGGGACCACTTGACGTCGATCAGCCGGTCGGGCTGCGTCTTCAGGCTGGCGACGTTGGCGCAGTCGGCGCGGTGCACGGACACGCCGTGGCCGCGGGTGACGAAGCCGACGATGTCGTCGCCCGGCACCGGGGTGCAGCAGCGCGACAGCCGCACCCACACGTCGGGGTCGCCGGCGACGACGACGCCGGGGTCGCCCGCCGGGCGGCCCCGCTTGCGGCGGGTCGGCAGGGCGATCTCGGCGAGGTCCTCCTCGGCGCTCTCCACGCCGCCGAGGGCGTCGACCAGCCGCTGGACGACGTGCTGCGCGGAGACCTGGCTCTCGCCGACGGCGGCGTACAGGGACGAGACGTCCGGGTAGCGCATGTCGCGGGCGAGGGCGAGCAGGGCCTCGCCGGACATCATCCGCTGGAGCGGCATGTTCTGCTTGCGCATCGCGCGGGCGATGGCGTCCTTGCCGGACTCGATCGCGGTGTCGCGGCGCTCCTTGGAGAACCAGTGCTTGATCTTGTTGCGGGCGCGGGCGCTCTTGACGAACCCGAGCCAGTCGCGGGAGGGGCCCGCGTCCGGCGACTTGGAGGTGAAGACCTCGACGGTGTCGCCGTTGTCGAGGGCCGATTCGAGGGGGACGAGCCGCCCGTTGACGCGGGCGCCGATACATCGGTGCCCGACCTCGGTGTGGATCGCGTACGCGAAGTCGACGGGCGTCGCGCCCTGCGGCAGCGCGATCACGTCGCCCTTCGGGGTGAACACGAACACCTCGGAGACCGACAGGTCGAAGCGCAGGGACTCCAGGAACTCGGCCGGGTCGGCGGTCTCCTTCTGCCAGTCGAGGAGCTGGCGCAGCCACTGCATGTCGCCGGCCTTGCGGCCGCCGACCGTCTCCTCCTTGTACTTCCAGTGCGCGGCGACGCCGTACTCGGCGCGGCGGTGCATGCCCCAGGTGCGGATCTGCAGCTCGACGGGCTTGCCCTCGGGGCCGATCACCGTGGTGTGCAGCGACTGGTACATGTTGAACTTCGGCATCGCGATGTAGTCCTTGAACCGGCCGGGGACCGGGTTCCACCGCGCGTGGATCGAGCCGAGGGCGGCGTAGCAGTCGCGGACGCTGTCGACGAGGACCCGGATGCCGACCAGGTCGTAGATGTCGTCGAAGGAGACGTCCCGCGCGATCATCTTCTGGTAGATCGAGTAGTAGTGCTTCGGCCGGCCGGTCACGGTCGCCTTGATCCGGGCGTCGCGCAGGTCGGTGGAGACGTTCTCGATCACTTCCTGCAGGTAGACGTCGCGGCGCGGGGCGCGCTCGGACACCAGCCGGGCGATCTCGTCGAACCGCTTGGGGTACATCGTGGCGAACGCGAGGTCCTCCAGCTCCCACTTCAGCGTGTTCATCCCGAGGCGGTGCGCGAGCGGCGCGAACACCTCCAGGGTCTCGCGGGCCTTCTTCTCCTGCTTGTGGCGCGGCATGTAGCGCAGCGTGCGCATGTTGTGCAGCCGGTCGCCGAGCTTGATCACCAGGACGCGGATGTCGCGGGACATCGCCACGACCATCTTGCGGACGGTCTCGGCCTCGGCCGCCTCGCCGTACTTGACCTTGTCGAGCTTGGTGACGCCGTCGACCAGCGCGGCGATCTCGTCGCCGAACTCGGCGCTGAGCTGGTCGAGGGTGTAGGGGGTGTCCTCGACGGTGTCGTGCAGCAGCGCCGCGCAGAGCGTCTCGGTGTTCATGCCGAGCTCGGCGAGGATGGTCGCGACCGCGAGGGGGTGCGTGATGTACGGGTCGCCGCTCTTGCGCTTCTGGTTGCGGTGGTAGTGCGCGGCGACGTCGTAGGCGCGCTCGATGAGCCGCAGGTCCGCCTTGGGATGGGTGTTGCGGACCGTCTTGATCAGTGGTTCGAGTACCGGGTTCATAGCGGAGCCGCGCTGGGCGCCCAGCCTGGCGAGCCTGCGGCGCACCCTGGCGGCGGACGGTGGGATCGTGGCCGGCGTGGGCCTGGACGGGGCATCGGGCTTGGACGCGCCATCGGCGTCCTCCGTGGATCCTGGGGCCTCGGCGGGGGGGCTCTGCGGTCGGGGGGCCCGCGCGGCGGGTCTCCCCTTCGGGGGATCGTCGGCGGCGGGGGGACCGGCGGCGGCCCGGTCGGCCGGTTTCTCAGCGGCCGGTTTCTCAGCGGCCGATGTCTCGGTGGCCGGTGTCTCGCTCGCGGGAGTCTCGGCGGCGGGGGTCTCTGTGGGCGGGGGGCCTTCGGCGGGGGGTCCGGACGGCTGCGGCGGCGGACGGTGGTCGGGCCGCCGCGGTGGCGCGGTGGAGGCCCCGGCCGCCTTGACGGCCCGCTCCCCCGCGGTCTCCCGCGCCGAACGCGCCGCCGCCGTGTGCGCCGCGGCCGTGTCGCTCACCGCGCCGGTCGATACCGCCTCACCGGGCACCCAGCCTCCTCTGTCCATCCGGGCGCCGCCCTGCACACCCCGCGAGGAGCGCCCGTCCTCACCGGACCCTGATTGCGCCAGTGTATCCGGCGGTCATTTCGTACTAGACCGTAACCAGCGAATGGACGTCCAGATTCCCCAGCTTGTCGCGCCCGCGCAGGAACGAGAGCTCCAGCAGGACCGACAGTCCGGCCACGTCCCCGCCGCCGCGGCGGACGAGTTCGGCGGCGGCCCGGGCCGTCCCTCCGGTGGCCAGGACGTCGTCGACGATCAGTACGCGGTCGCCGGGCTCGAGCGCGTCGGCGTGGATCTCGATCGTCTCGGTCCCGTACTCGAGATCATAGGTCTCGCCATGCGTCGCCGCGGGCAGCTTTCCCTTCTTGCGCACCGGGACGAACCCCGCGCCGAAGTGGTAGGCGACGGGCGCGGCGAGGATGAAGCCGCGCGCCTCGATCCCGACGATCTTGTCGATGGTGCCGCGGCCGTGGTGGTTGACGATCGTGTCGACCACGCCGGCGAACGCGACGTGGTCGGCCAGCAGCGGGGTGATGTCCTTGAACATCACCCCGGGCTTCGGGTAGTCGGGGATGTCGCGGATCCGCTCCTGGATCAGCTTTTCGAGGTCCACGTTCCGGTACTCCCCCGCCTACTTGCCGCCGCGGCGCTGCTGCCGCGTCCCGCGCTTGGGCTGCTGCCGCGACCCGGTCTGCACGACCTTGCGCACCGTGACGGTGCTGCGCACGTCGTCCCGGTCGCCGAAGGCGTCGGCGTGGTCGCCCGCGTCGTGGTCGCCCGCGTCGCCAGCGTCGTCCGCGTCGGGCTTGCCCGCCGCGCCCGCGCCGGCCGTGACCTTGGCGGTCTTGACCTGCTTGGAGGCGTTCCGCTCGCGGCGGGCGATGTTCTCCCGGATCTGGCGGTACTTCGGCTCGCGCTCCTTGAACTGGACGAGCAGCGGCGTCGCCACGCAGATCGAGGAGTACGTCCCGACGATCATGCCGACGAACAGCGCGAGCGACAGGTCCTTCAGCGTCCCGGCGCCGAACAGCGTGGTGCCGATGAACAGGATCGCGCCGACCGGCAGGATCGCCACCAGCGAGGTGTTCAGCGAGCGGACGAGCGTGCTGCTGAGGGCCTGGTTCGCGGCCTCGCTGTAGGTGGTCTTGGAGGTCGGGCCGAGCGGTTTCGTGACCTCCTTGATCATGTCGAAGACCACGACCGCGTCGTACAGCGAGTAGCCGAGGATCGTCAGGAAGCCGAGCAGCGTCGCCGGGGTGACCTCGAAGCCGGACCAGGCGTAGATGCCGGCCGTGATCACGAGGTCGTGGACCAGCGCGACCACCGCGGCCACGGCCATCCGCCACTCGAACGCCACCGACAGGTAGGCGATGATCAAGATCATGAAGACGATCAGCGCCTGCCAGGCCTTCTTCTGGATCTCGCCGCCCCACGAGGCGCCGACGACCTGGGTGCTGACCTTGGCGGCGGGGACCTTGAGCTCCTCGGTGATGCTCGTCTTGACCTCGGTGACGTGCGAGGAGCTCATGCTCTCCGTCGTGACCCGCCAGTCCTCGCCGGCCTTCTGCACGATCACCTGGTGGGCGCCGCCGTCGCCGACGGCGGTGCGCACCTGCTCGATCGAGGCGCTCGGCGCCTTGAAGGTGAAGACGGAGCCGCCCTTGAACTCGACGCCGAAGTTCAGCCCCTGGACGAGCAGGCCGGCGATCGACAGCGCCAGCAGCAGCCCGGAGATCGTGTACCAGATCTTCGGACGGCCGACGATGTCGGCGCTGATCTCGCCCCGGTAGATCCGCGAGGTGGCCGCGCGCAGTCCCATGGGTCAGGCCTCCTGGCTCGTCTTGCGGGCGGTGCCGGCGGCGGCCGCGTCCCGGGTCGGCTGGTGCAGCCGCCTCGGATCGAGCCCGGACATCGGATGCCCGCGGCCGAAGAACTTGGTCCGCGACAGCAGCGCGACCATCGGCTTGGTGAAGAAGAAGACCACGATGATGTCGATCAGCGTGGTGAGGCCCATCGCGAACGCGAACCCGGCGACGCCGCCGACCGCGAGGAAGTACAGCACCAGCGCGGCGAGGAAGGTGACGGCGTCGGCGACGAGGATGGTGCGCCGCGCCCGCTTCCAGGCGGTCTCGACCGACGAGCGCAGCTTGCGGCCCGCTCTCAGCTCGTCCCGCACCCGCTCGAAGTAGACGATGAACGAGTCGGCGGTGATGCCGATCGAGACGATCAGGCCGATGATGTGCGGGAGGGAGAGCCGGAAGCCCATGCCCTCACCGAGGATCACCACCGCCAGGTAGGTGACGGCGGACGCCACGACCAGGCTGGACACGGCGACCAGGCCGAGGCCCCGGTAGTAGAACAGGCAGTACAGCACCACCAGGCCGAGGCCGATCGCGCCGGCGATGAGGCCGCCGGTGAGCTGGTCGGAGCCCAGCGTGGACGACACCTCGTCGATGGAGCTCTGCGTGAACTCCAGCGGCAGCGCGCCGTACTTCAGCACGTTGGCGAGGTCGGTCGCGTACTGCTGGTCGAAGCTCTCGGGCGGCCCGTCGATGCTGGCGGTGCCGCCGGTGATCGGGCCCTCCCGGATCGCGGGCGCCGAGACGACCTGGCCGTCCAGCACGATCGCGACCTGCGCCTGCGGGGCGGACGGGTTCGCCTGGTAGGCGCGGGAGGCGTCGGTGGTGACCGCGCCGAACTCCTTGGCGCCCTTGCCGTCGAACTTCAGCGAGACCGACCAGCTCGCCTGGCCCTGCTGGCCGTTCGGCGGCATCGCGTTCGCGGAGTCGACGTTCTCGCCGAGGACCCGGACGGGCCCGAGGATGTACTTGGTGACCTGGCCGTTCTCCTCGTCCTGGTCACAGGCGGCGACGAACGCGCGCTTCGGGTCGTTCGCGCCGGATGCGTGCCGGTCGCCGGTGTAGCAGTCGAGGGCCTCGAACTGCTTGACCACGGCCTTGTCGGTCACGCCGGGGTAGTCGCCGGCGGGGGCCGGCTGCCCGGACGGCGGGACCAGCGGCGACGTCGGGGCCGCCGACGGGCTCGCCCCGTCCGACGGCTTCGGCGTCGGGGCGGTCAGCGCCCCCGACAGCGCCCGGCCGCGCGGGGTCGCCGACGTGGACGGCGACGCGCTCCCGGACGGCGAGGAGGACGGCGACGGGCTCTTGTCGCCGCCCTCTCCCCCCTTGGCGGTGTGGCTCGGCGACGGCGACGGGTTCGCCGCGGTGGCCGGGCGCCCGTCGGCACTGGCGAACACCTGGCGGAACTGCAGCTTCGCCGTGGTGCCGATCAGGCTGACGACGCGGCTCTGCCCCTCACCGGGGACGTTCACCACGATGTTGTTGCTGCCCTGCTTCGCGACCTCGGCGTCGGAGACCCCCAGACCGTTGACGCGCTGCGTCATGATCTTGACGGCCTGGTCCATCTGGGCCGCCGGGGGGTTCTTGCCGTTCGGGGTCTTCGCCGTGAGGGTCACGGTCGTCCCGCCGGCGAGGTCGAGGCCGAGCTTGGGCGTCGTGCGCCCCTGCCAGACCGCCAGGCCGGCGAGGACGACGAGGACCGCGAACAGCGCGAGGAGCGTGCGCCCGGGACTGGGAGCGTTTCTGGACGGAGCCACTGGTCGTCGTACTTCCCGTCTTTGTCGTCGCCGTGGGAGAGGTCAGGCGGAGGGCTTGTCCGCCGCCTTGACCTTCGTTTTCCCCTTCGGCTCGGACGCGGGCTCGCCGTCCTCGTCCGCCGCGGTGTCCTCGACGCGGGTGTCGCCGTCCTTGGACAGGTCGACCTCGGCGCCGTCCTTCGACAGGTCGACCGCGTCGTCGTCCTGCTCGTCGTCGTCCTCGTCGAGCTCGTCGTCGATCTCGTCGGGCTCGTCGTCCTTCAGGACCTGCATGACCGCCTGCTTGACGAAGCGCACCTCGACACCGTCGGCGATCTCCAGCACGAGGCCGTCGTCGTCGATGTCGACGACGGTGGCGCGCATGCCGCTGGTCGTCAGCACGCGGGCGCCGGGCTGGATGTCGTTCTGCATCTGCATCTGCTCTTTGCGCCGCTTGCTCTGCGGGCGGATGAGCAGGAAGTAGAAGACAAGCGGAATGGCCAGCAGCAGGAGCACATTGAAGGCCCCGCTGCCGCCGCTTTCCGCCGCGAGAATCATGTCGCTGCCCATTACGGGAGCATCCTTCCGATGTCGATTGCCCAGCCTGTGACCGGAACGGCCACGCGCACGGGACCGCCGGCTGGAGACGGTGAACCAAGTCCCGGAGTCTAGAGAGTACGCGAGACCCCGGCAACGACGCGACGAGCGGCGACGCCGGGAAGTTCCCAAGCCGTTACCGGATGATCACTATTCCGGCCGGCCCGCGTCCTCGTCCACCTCGAAGAGGGTCCCCGCCAGCGGCGCCGTCGGCGGCTGGGCGAGACCCAGATGCGCCCACGCGGCGGCCGTGGCGACCCGGCCGCGCGGCGTCCGCGCCAGCAGTCCCTGCCGGACGAGGAACGGCTCGGCGACGACCTCGACGGTCTCCGGCTCCTCCCCCACCGAGACGGCGAGGGTGGACAGCCCGACCGGGCCGCCGCCGAACTTGCGCATCAGCGACTCCAGGACGGACCGGTCGAGCCGGTCCAGTCCCCGTTCGTCCACCTCGTACAACGCGAGCGCCGCCCGTGCTGATTCCTTGGTGATGACGCCGTCGGCGCGGACCTCGGCATAGTCGCGGACGCGGCGCAGCAGCCGGTTGGCGATGCGGGGCGTGCCGCGGGACCGTCCGGCGACCTCGGCCGCGGCGTCGTCGGCGATCTCCACGTCGAGCAGCTTCGCCGACCGCCGGACGATGACCTCCAGCTCGGCGGGCTCGTAGAAGTCCATGTGCGCGACGAAGCCGAACCGGTCGCGCAGCGGGCCGGGCAGCATGCCCGCCCGGGTGGTGGCGCCGACCAGCGTGAACGGGGCGATGTCGAGCGGGATCGCGGTCGCGCCCGGCCCCTTGCCCACGACGACGTCGACCCGGAAGTCCTCCATCGCCATGTAGAGCATCTCCTCGGCGGGCCGCGCCAGCCGGTGGATCTCGTCCAGGAACAGGACCTCGCCCTCGGCGAGGGTGGACAGTACCGCCGCGAGGTCGCCGGCCCGCTCGATCGCGGGGCCGGAGGAGATCCGCAGCGGCTGCCCGAGCTCCGCCGCGATGATCATGGCGAGGGTGGTCTTGCCGAGGCCGGGACCGCCCGACAGCAGCACGTGGTCGGGCGTCCTGCCGCGCCGCAGCGCGCTGTGCAGCACCAGCGACAGCTGCTCGCGGACCCGTTCCTGGCCGACGAAGTCGTCCAGCTTCTTCGGCCGCAGCGCGGCCTCGATCCGCTGCTCCTCGATGCCGTCGGCGTCCGCCGAGACCAGCCGCTCGAACTCCTCACGCCCTGCGCCCTGCTGGGGGCGACCCCCCGCGCCCCCCGGTTCGCTGCCGCCCATCATTTGCTGAGCTTCTTCAACGCGGCCTTGAGCAGCGCGGCCACCGGCGGGGTCTCGCCGCCGTCGAGGTCCGCGGCGACGGCGTCCACGGCGGCGTCGGCGTCCTTGGCCGACCAGCCGAGGTTGACCAGGCCCATCTGGACCTGGTCGCGCCACGCCTCGCCGCGGGCGGGCGCACGGACGTCGCCGGGGCCGCCGACGGGCCCGCCGAGGCGGTCCTTCAGCTCCAGGACGATGCGCTGGGCGCCCTTCTTGCCGATGCCGGGCACCTTGGTCAGGGCGGTGACGTCCTCGGCGGCCACGGCGCGGCGCAGCGCGTCGGGGGTGTGCACGGCGAGCATCGCCAGCGCGAGCCGCGGCCCGATGCCGCTGGCGGTCTGCAGCAGCTCGAACACCCCGCGCTCGTCGTCGTCGGCGAACCCGAACAGGGTCAGGGAGTCCTCGCGGACGACGAGGGACGTCGGCACGTGCGCCGGGTCGCCGACCCGCAGCCCGGCGAGGGTCGCGGGCGTGCACTGCACCGACAGGCCGACGCCGTGCACGTCGATCACCGCCCCGTCGGGCCCGGCGGCGGCCACCCGGCCGCTGACGAAGGCGATCACTGGACACTTCCTCCTCTGCTGCGGGCGGCGAGCCGCGCCCGCTCGGCCCGGGCCGCCTCCTCGACGCGCGACCGGCGGGCCTGTGCGAGCCGCTGCTGCGCTCCCCCGCGCCACACGTGGCAGATGGCGAGGGCGAGCGCGTCGGCCGCGTCCGCCGGGCTGGGGGCCGTCTCCAGGGCCAGCAGCCGGGTCACCATCCGGGTGACCTGCGCCTTGTCGGCGCGGCCGTTGCCGGTGACGGCGGCCTTCGCCTCGCTCGGGGTGTGCAGCGCGACGGGCAGCCCGCGGCGCGCCGCCGCCAGCATCGCGATGCCGGCGGCCTGCGCGGTCCCCATCACGGTGCGGACGTTGTGCTGGGAGAACACCCGCTCGACGGCGACGGCGTCGGGCCGGAACTCCTCCATCAGGGCCTCGATGCCCGCCTCGATGCCCATCAGGCGCAGGGCGTGGTCCTCGTCGGGGGCGGTCCGCACGACCGACACGTGCACCAGCCGGAGCCGCTTGCCCGGGGCGCCGTCGACGACGCCCACCCCGCACCGGGTGAGCCCGGGGTCCACCCCCATCACCCGCACGGCCGCTCCTTCGATCATCTGTTCGGCCGCCAACGCTACCAATCCGGAGGGCTCCCCGTGGAGGGGCCGCCCGGGCGTGTCCCCGCCCGGATCCGCGGCGGGATCCGGGGCGGACGCGCGACGCCGCCGCGTCCCGGGTGGGGGGCACGGCGGCGTCGAGAGCCGGGGCGCGCGGGCGTCAGGCGTCGATGGACGCCATGACCTCGTCGGACACGTCGAAGTTGGCGTAGACGTCCTGGACGTCGTCGGAGTCCTCCAGGGCGTCGAGGAGGCGGAACACCTTCTTGGCGTTGTCCTCGTCGAGCGGGACGGTGACGCTCGGCAGGAACTTGCTCTCCGCCGACTCGTAGTCGATCCCGGCGTCCACCAGCGCGGTGCGGACGGCGACGAGGTCGCCGGCCTCGCTGACGACCTCGAAGTTCTCCTCGTCGAGGTCGTTGACCTCCTCGGCGCCGGCGTCGAGGACGGCCATCATCACGTCGTCCTCGCTGGTGCCGGCCTTCGGGACGATCACGACGCCCTTGCGGTTGAACATGTACGACACCGAGCCCGGGTCGGCGAGGGAGCCGCCGTTGCGGGTGAGCGCGACGCGGACCTCGGAGGCGGCGCGGTTGCGGTTGTCGGTGAGGCACTCGATCAGGACGGCGACGCCGCCGGGCGCGTAGCCCTCGTAGGTGATCGTCTGCCAGTCGGCGCCGCCGGCCTCCTCGCCGGCGCCGCGCTTGCGGGCCCGCTCGATGTTGTCGTTGGGGACCGAGTTCTTCTTCGCCTTGTAGATGGCGTCGTAGAGGGTGGGGTTCGCGTCGGGGTCGCCGCCGCCGGTGCGGGCCGCCACCTCGATGTTCTTGATCAGCTTCGCGAAGAGCTTGCCCCGCTTGGCGTCGAGGGCCGCCTTCTTGTGCTTGGTCGTCGCCCACTTGGAATGGCCGGACATCTGTCACTCCTCCTCTGTCGTCCGGCGCACCAGATCGGCGAAGTAGTGGTGCACGCGGAAGTCGCCTGTCAACTCCGGATGGAACGAGGTCGCCATGAGACGTCCCTGACGAACGGCGACGATCCTACCGGCGTTCGGACCGCTCTCGGCGCGTCCGAGGATCTCGACGGCGGCGCCGACGGACTCGACCCAGGGTGCGCGGATGAAAACGGCGTGGTACGGCGTGTCCCCCATGCCGGTCAGCGGCACCGCGGCCTCGAAGGAGTCGACCTGCCGGCCGAACGCGTTGCGCCGCACGGTCATGTCGATGCCGCCGACGGTCTCCTGGCCGGCCGCGCCGTCCCGGATCCGGTCCGCCAGCATGATCATGCCGGCGCAGGACCCGTAGGCGGGCAGTCCCCCCTCGATCCGCTTGCGCAGCGGGTCGAGCAGCTCGAACGAGCGCGCGAGCCGCCACATCGTGGTGGACTCGCCGCCGGGCAGGACCAGGCCGTCGACGCGCTCCAGCTCCTCGGGGCGGCGCACCGCCAGGGTGCGCGCGCCCGCGGCCTCCAGGGCGCGGACGTGCTCGCGCACGTCCCCCTGCAGAGCGAGCACACCGATCGTCGGCACAGTGGTCACGGGAAACCTTCCGGGTGAGGGGCCGCGTCAAACCCTAGACGTTCCTTACAACGCGGCGCGACCTGCCCGATCTTCCCCCCGCGCGGGCGCTCCGGGCGCGGCGGTCAGGCCAGTTTGAAGCGGCGCAGCGGGAGTTCGAGGGGCAGGAAGCCGTCCTTGCCGCGGTCGGCGATGCCGCGGCCGAACATGTGCTCCGCGGCGAGCGCGAGCCCGAACTCCTCGGGGTCGAACGGCAGCGGGACGTCCGGCGCGCCCGCGTCGACGGCGGCCCAGAACGGGCGCTCGGCGGGCAGCCGGTCGCCCTGGTCGACGACGACGCCGTCCTCGGCGGTGACGAACACGTCGCGCAGCAGCGTCCCGGACTCGTACCAGCGGAACCAGCAGCCGCGGATCACCGTGTGCAGGACGAGCACGCCGCAGCGGGACCCGGGCAGCGCCGCCGCGGCGGTGTCGGCGATCCGGCGGGCGTCGTCGTCGAGGCAGAACAGCCGCCGGTCGCACAGCAGCAGCGCCCGGTCGTACGCGCCGACGAACAGTTCGTCCTCGTACGGCCAGAGCGCGAAGTCCAGGACCGTGTCACCGGTCTCGGTCAGGACGGCCGCGGGGTAGAGCCGGCGGGCGATCCGCGCGGCGGCGTCCGGGTCGGGCTCGAGGCCCGGCCCGAACACCTCGGTGGGCTCACCCGCGCTCGCACACGCCAGCGCGACCGACCAAGCCATGCTCTCCCCTCCCGCGGCCGGACACCGCCCGGGGGTGCGCCCCTCGCCGGCCACGCCGCCAGGTTAACCCTGTCAGGCCGCGGTGTGGAGCCCGGGTCCCGGTCACCTCACCAGCCGCGGCCCGCGAACTTCTGGTCCTCGCCGAGGGAGGCCGCGCTGATGCCGACCATGGCCTCGCCGAGCCCGCGGGAGACCTTGGCGATCACGTCGGGGTCGTCGTGGAAGGTGGTGGCCTTCACGATGGCCTCGGCGCGCTGGGCCGGGTTGCCGGACTTGAAGATCCCGGAGCCGACGAAGACGCCCTCGGCGCCGAGCTGCATCATCATGGCCGCGTCGGCGGGGGTGGCGATGCCGCCGGCGGTGAACAGCACGACCGGCAGCTTCCCGGCCTGCGCGACCTCCTTGACCAGCTCGTAGGGGGCCTGGAGCTCCTTGGCGGCGACGTACAGCTCGTCCTCGGGCAGGTTCTGCAGGCGGCGGATCTCCTGCCGGATCTTGCGCATGTGGGTGGTGGCGTTGGAGACGTCGCCGGTGCCGGCCTCGCCCTTGGAGCGGATCATCGCCGCGCCCTCGGTGATGCGGCGCAGGGCCTCGCCGAGGCTGGTGGCGCCGCACACGAACGGGACGGTGAACGCCCACTTGTCGATGTGGTTGTCGTAGTCGGCCGGGGTGAGCACCTCGGACTCGTCGATGTAGTCGACGCCGAGGGCCTGCAGCACCTGGGCCTCGACGAAGTGGCCGATGCGGGCCTTGGCCATGACCGGGATGGAGACCGCGCCGATGATCCCGTCGATCATGTCGGGGTCGCTCATCCGGGAGATGCCGCCCTCGGCGCGGATGTCGGCGGGCACCCGCTCCAGGGCCATGACGGCGACCGCGCCCGCGTCTTCGGCGATCTTCGCCTGGTCGGGCGTGACGACATCCATGATCACGCCGCCCTTGAGCATCTCCGCCATGCCGCGCTTGACGCGGGCGGTCCCGGTCTCGGGAGCGGCGTTGTCAGTGGCGGGAGTGGAAGTGGACACGGGCATTCCTCACGTGGACGGACGACAAATCACTTTCCATGATATTGCCTGCTCGCGGGACCTCTCGACCCCGCAGAGTGTCAACGGCCACGCCCGCGCGCTTACGGAGTGACCGACGGCCCGTCCCGGACGGCGGGGTCAGGGGGTGTAGGGCTTGCCGTCGTTGACGAGCAGCACCCAGACCTGGCCCGGCGCGAACGTCATCGGCTTGCCGTCGGCGGTGGTGAAGGTGGTGCCCTTGTCCTCCGACGGGCGCGACCACTTGGCCTTGTAGGACTTCCCGTCGCGCAGGACGACCGCCCGCCCGCTCCCGGTGGTGTGGATCAGCGGCGTGTAGCTGCCGAGGAAGTCGTGGAACTTCGAGCGGGTGGTCTTGGCGTACTGGACGACGACGGTCTTGCCGCCGAGCCGGCCGCCCTCGGCGGCGCGGTCGGGCCGGCCGCCCCAGCTGGCGAGCCACCGCTTCTGCTGGGCCGACCAGGTGAAACCCATCGTCGCGCTGGGCCAGCGGGCGGTGAAGGACCGGGTGGGCTCGCCGCCTTCGGGGGCGGCCCCGAACCGGAAGCCGATGTCGCGCGGCTTCGCGGCCTTCGGCGCCCGCTTGAGCAGGTCCTTCGGGTCGGCGTACAGGTTGTAGGGGATGCGCTTGGCGCTGGAGCGGGAGTAGGCGCCGCCCGCCTTCTCCTGGGAGAGGTCGTACACCGGCGCCTTGCGGATGTACTTCTTCATCTTGCTCTGGACGCCGGAGAACGCGAAGGCGGGGCGGCCGAACTGCGGCAGGATGTGCAGGTCGGAGATGCGGGCGCTGCGCACCGGCCCGACCCGCTTCGGCAGCTTGGACGAGTAGACCGCCATCAGCCGGGTCTCGCCGCCCTCCACCTGCTCGACGTAGACGATGTCGGCGTCCTTCACCCCGCTCTGCGGCAGCGCCGGCGCGGTGTTCTCGATCTTGACGGCGAGGACGGGGTTGGCCAGCCCCCTGGTGCCGCCGTTGAACGGGTGGACGGCGGGCTCGGGCGTCCCGGACGGCGGCGCGGGCGTCCCCGTGCTCCGCGGCGGCGGCGCGCTCCGCGGCTTCTCCGAGCCGGAGCAGGCGGCCAGGCCGGCGCCGAGGACGAGGGCGCCGAACCCCGCGGCCGTGCGGCCGTAGGCGGTGCCGGTCCATGCGGATCGCACGATGTACCCCTCCTTGGACGGTCTGCCAGAGGGTAGCGAACGCCGCCCGGTGCGCCCGCCCGTCCAGCGGTACGGATCCCGGGCCCCGGTGTGATCAACGTCGCACGGTCAGATTCCGGGCGGATCGTCGTCGATCTCGAAGAAGTCGGGGAGCGCGGCGCGGCCGGCGAGCGGCAGCACCCTGATGAGCAGCTTGCGGCGCGCGGTCCTGGCCTGGGCGACGGCGTCGTTGTAGAAGCGGCGGGCGTAGGCGACCTTCGCGGCGGCGGAGGACAGCTCGTCCAGCACCTCCTTGCCGTCGCCCGCGCCCCGCGCGCTGATCGTGCCGACGAACTCGGGCTGGTCGACGACCGCGCGCAGCGCGCGGGACAGGTCGCTCTCGGCGAACTCGCGGCGCTCGGCGTCGGCGGTGCGCGCCTCGTGCGCGGCGGTCGCCAGCACGAGGCTGGTGGCGGGGTCCAGCAGCCGGGACGCGGCCAGCTCCAGCGCGGCGGCGGCCCGCCGCACGAGCGCGGCGTCCAGCGCGGCGCGGGCGGTCTCGACCCGGACGTGCAGCCGGTCGAGGCGCGTGGCGCGCCACGACACGTACACGCCGACCAGGAAGACGACGGCGATCCAGAACAGGACGTCGATGATCCAGTCGTAGGACATGGGGTGCGCTCCTACAGCCCGAGGCCGGACTCGACGACCCCGGCGCCGTCGTCGGTGACGGTCTCGTACACCCGCAGCACGTCGCGCGCCACGGCCGACCAGTCGTAGGCGCGCACGGCGGCGCGGGCCTCCGCGGACAGCTGCTTGCGCCGCGCCGGGTCGTCGAGGAGCTCGCCGGCCGCCGCCGCGAGCGCCGCGTGGTCGCCGGCCGGGAACAGCGCCCCGGCCCGGCCGCCGAGCAGCACCCGGTCGAACGCCTCGATGTCGCTGGCGAGGATCGGGGCCCCCGCCGACATCGCCTCGGCGAGCACGATGCCGAAGCTCTCGCCGCCGAGGTTCGGCGCGACGAAGACGTCCACCGAGTGGTAGGCGCGGACCTTGTCGGCCTCGCTGACCATGCCGAGCACGGCGACGCGGTCGCGCAGCTCGGGCGACACCCGGGCGATCACGTCGTCGGCGTCGCCGGGCCCGGCGAGCAGCAGCCGCAGCCCGGGGCGGCGGCGGCCGAGGATCTCGAAGGCGCGCAGCAGCACCTGCAGGCCCTTGCGGGGCTCGTCCATCCGGCCGAGGAACCCGAGCGCGCCGTCGTCGCCGCCGTGCGGGGCCTCGGCGCGGCCGCGCCAGCCGGGCAGCGGCTCGGCCATCGCGTACCGCTCGGTCGCGACGCCGTTGGGGATGAGCACGGCGTCGCCGCCGAGGTGCTCGACGAGGGTGGTGCGGGCCGCCTCCGACACCGCGATCCGGCCGGTGATCTTCTCCAGCGCGCTCTGCAGGATCGGCGCGGTGACCGACAGCGCCCGCGACTTCTCGTAGGAGGCGTGGAAGGTGCCGACGATGGGCCCGTCCGCGGCCCAGCAGGCGAGCAGCCCGAGGGAGGGCGCGGCGGGCTCGTGGACGTGCAGGACGTCGAACCCGCCCTCGTGGATCCACCGCCGGACCCGCCCGGCGGACAGGAACCCGAACGCCAGCCGCGCCACGGACCCGTTGTAGGGGACGGGCACGGCGCGCCCGGCGGACACGACGTAGGGCGGCAGCTCGGCGTCGTCGTCGGCCGGTGTGATCACCGACACGTCGTGGCCGAGCCCGAGCAGCGCCTCGGCGAGGTCGCCGATGTGCTGCTGCACGCCGCCCGGGACGTTCCAGGTGTACGGGCAGACGATTCCGATCCTCATCGGCCGGCTCTCATCCCCCGCCGCCCGCTCCCCGGCGGTCCGGCAGGTCGTCCACCCAGACCTTCTGCAGCATGTGCCAGTCCTCGGGGTGCGCGGCGATGCCCTCCTCGAAGGCGCGCGCCAGCTCCTGGGTCATGGCCTGGATCTTCTCCTGTCTGGCGCCCGCGTCCGGGACGGGGATCTCCTCGTGGACGCGCGCCGCCCAGTACTCCCCCTCGTACCAGAGTGTCACGGGAATGAGGGCGGCGCCGGTCTGGACCGCGAGCGCCGCGGAAACGGCCGGCATCCGGGCGGTGGCGCCGAAGAACTCGACGTCGATGCCGCTCTCGGTCAGGTCGCGGTCGACGACGAGGCAGACCGGCCGCCCGGCGCGCAGCCGCTGCGCCATCCGCCCGTACGCGGAGGCGCCCCGGTGGGCGAGGACCTCCATTCCGAGGCTCTCGCGGAACTCGACGAACCGGTCGAACAGCGACGCCGGCTCCAGCCGCTCGGCGACGGTGGTGAACGGGTAGCCGCAGTGCACGAGCCACGCGCCCGCGTGCTCGTAGTTGCCCATGTGGGGCAGCGCGAGGATCACGCCGCGCCCGGAGTCGAGGTTGGTGAAGATCTTCTTCTCGCCGGTGACGCGCATCCGGCCGAGGATCCGGGCCTTGTCGTACTCGGGCAGCCGGAAGACCTCCAGCCAGTAGCGCAGGTAGGAGCGCAGCACCTTCTTGCTGAGGACGCGGACCTCGTCGTCGACGGCGTCCTTGCCGAGGACGCGGCACAGGTTCTTCTCCAGCTGCCGCACCCCGGACCCGTACCGGTGCCAGGTGCGGTCGGCGATCGCGGTGAAGGCCAGCCGGGCCATGCTCTCGGGCATCTTGCGGACGACCGTCCAGCCCAGCGCGTAGACGGCGTCGGTCACCTCGTCGCGGAGCGAGGGCGGCGCGCCGCCGCGGCGGCGGGGCGTGGTCACGGCCGCGGCTCCGGCGTCTTCGCCGCGCCGTTCTCCTTCTCGGCGCCGTCCACGGCCGGGGCGTCCTTCGCCTGGACGTACACCGTGGCGAACCGCTGCCCGACGGTGACGGTGCTCAGCACGGCGAGCGCCCACAGGGCGACGGCGAGGATGAAGGGGACGCCGAGGCCGTCGAACCCGGCCGCGACGAGCGCGACGATGAGGCGCTCGGCGCGCTCGGCGATGCCCACGTTGCAGGTGTAGCCGAGCCCTTCGGCGCGGGCCTTGGCGTAGGACACCACGACGCCGGCGACGAGGCAGTACAGCGCGACCCCGGCGAGCGGCTCCTGGCCGTCCCGGTACAGGCCGATCATCAGCCCGGCGAAGATCGCGGCGTCGGCGACGCGGTCCATGGTGGAGTCCAGGAACGCGCCGAACTTGGAGATCTTGCCGGTGACCCGGGCGACCGCGCCGTCCAGCATGTCGAACAGGACGAACGCGGTGATGACCATCGTCCCCCAGAAGAACTCCCCGCGCGGGAAGAGGACGAGCGCGCCGGCGGCCACGCCGACCGTGCCGATGACGGTGATGGCGTTGGGCGACACTCCGGTCCGCGCGACCGTCTGCCCGACGGGGGTGAGGACGCGCCCCAGCGCGGGCCTGATCTTGTTGAGCATCGCCGTCCGTTCTCGTGGTCTCCGGGGTGCGGGCCCTGCTCCGGCCGGGGGCGGGCCTCCGCAGCGCGCCCATCGTAGTGCGGCCGGGGCGGAGACGTGGTCGGCGCCGGGTTTGGGGGCCGGGCGGCCCGGACAGATGACGGTTGATTGCGGTTCCCCCCTTGTGGTCCCGGCCATCACGGGAAAGGGTGGTGGTACGGGTGTGACGTCGGTCACGCGCGATGGGACGAGGTCGGACGCCGCACTCGGACGTCGGGGCCGGGCCCGCCGGGCCGGGCCCAAGCCGCACGCGGGCCTCCGCGCGGAGACCCGTCCGAGGAGGTAGTCATGGCGGACAAGGGAGGCCACCCGGGAGCCCCCGGCAGGGCACCGGAGGCCGGCGGGTGCGACAGGGTGCGCAACGTCGCGCTGGTCGGCCATTCGGGAGCCGGCAAGACCACGCTCGTGGAGGCGCTGCTCGCCGCGACGGGCACGGTGCAGCGGGCGGGCAAGGTCGAGGACGGCACGACGGTCAGCGACTTCGACGAGGTCGAGGTGCGCCAGCAGCGCTCGGTGAACCTGGCGCTCGCCCCGCTCATGCACGGCGACGTGAAGGTCAACCTCATCGACACGCCGGGGTACGCCGACTTCGTCGGCGACCTGCGGGCCGGGCTGCGCGCCGCCGACGCGGCGCTGTTCGTGATCTCGGCGGTGGACGGCATCGACGGCCTCACCCGGATGCTGTGGGAGGAGTGCGCGGCGGTGGGGATGCCCCGCGCGGTCGTCATCACCAAGATCGACCAGCAGCGCGGCGACTTCGACGACGTCGTGATGACCTGCCAGGACGTCTTCGGTGAGGGCGTCGCCCCGCTGTACTTCCCCGCGGCCGGCGGGGACGGCGGGCTGAAGGGCCTGATCGGGCTGCTGTCGCAGCGCTGCCTCGACTACTCCACCGGGCGGCGCACCGAGTGCGATCCGGACCCGGAGTACCTGGAGCAGATCGCCGAGCAGCGCGCGTCGCTGATCGAGGGGATCATCCAGGAGAGCGAGGACGAGACCCTCATGGACAGGTACCTGTCCGGCGAGGACATCGACGTCAAGGCGCTCATCGGGGACCTGGAGACCGCGGTCGCGCGGGGCAGCTTCTACCCCGTCCTCGCGACGTCGGTCCCGCACGGCGACCACCCCGGCCCGGTCATCGGGATGCTGGAGCTGCTGGAGGTCGTCACCCAGGCGTTCCCCTCCCCGCTCGAACACGGCATCCCCCCGGTCACGGCGGTGAGCGGCGGGCCGCCGAAGGAGATCTCCTGCGACCCGGAGGGCCCGCTGGTCGCCGAGGTCGTCAAGACCACGTCCGACCCGTACGTGGGCCGGATCTCGCTGGTCCGGGTGTTCTCCGGGACGCTGCGCCCCGACACGACGGTGCACGTGTCCGGGCACGGCATGGCCGACCGCGGGCACGAGGACCACGACGTCGACGAGCGGGTCGGCGCGCTCACCTCCCCGCTCGGCAAGACGCAGCGCACCGCGGCGTCCTGCTCGGCGGGCGACATCTGCGCGGTGGCGAAGCTGAGCCGCGCCGAGACGGGCGACACCCTCTCCGACCCCGGCGCGCCGCTGCTGATGGCGCCCTGGTCGATGCCCGACCCGCTGCTGCCGGTGGCGATCCGTGCCAAGTCCAAGGCCGACGACGACAAGCTCAGCCAGGCGCTCGGCCGGCTCGTCGCCGAGGACCCGACGCTCCGCCTGGAGAACAACCCCGAGACGCGGCAGCTGGTGCTGTGGTGCATGGGCGAGGCCCACGCCGACGTGCTCATCGACCGGCTCAAGACCCGGTACGGCGTCGAGGTCGACCGGGTGGAGCTGCGCGTCCCGCTGCGCGAGACGTTCGGCGGGCCGGCCCGGGGGCTCGGCCGGCACGTCAAGCAGAGCGGCGGGCACGGCCAGTACGGCATCTGCCACATCGACGTGGAGCCGCTGCCGTCCGGTGAGGGCTTCGAGTTCGTCGACAAGATCGTCGGCGGGGTGGTGCCGCGGCAGTTCATCCCGTCGGTCGAGAAGGGCGTCCGGCAGCAGATGGCGCGCGGGGTGTCCGCCGGGTACCCGCTCGTGGACGTCAAGGTCACCCTGCACGACGGCAAGGCGCACTCGGTCGACTCGTCCGACATGGCGTTCCAGGCCGCCGGGGCGCTGGCCCTGAAGGACGCGGCGAGCCAGGTGCCGATCCTGCTGCTGGAACCGGTCGACGAGGTGGAGGTGCTGATCGCCGACGAGTACGTGGGGCCGATCATGTCCGACCTCACCTCGCGGCGCGGCCGGGTGCTCGGCTCCCAGGCGGTGCCGGGCGGCCGCACCATGATCAAGGCGGAGGTGCCGCAGCTGGAGATCGTCCGGTACGCGATCGACCTGCGGTCGATGTCGCAGGGCACCGGCACGTTCAACCGCACGTTCCTGCGCTATGAGCCGCTCCCGGCCCACCTGGCCGACAAGGTCGCCGCCGAGTCCCGCGACGACTAGCGGCGCGGCGCCCCGTTCGGGCGCCGCGCGCGGGCCCGCGCGCATGCCGAAAGCCCCGCCCGCACTGGCCGGGCGGGGCTTTAGGCTTGCCGGGTGGATCTTCCTGCCCTCCGGCTGGGGCCTCGCGCGCGGCTCTGGCGGTCACTCTCGGGCGCCGTGGTCGTCGGCGCCCTGTTCTACACCAGCGCGTACGGGAGCAACGACGCGTTCCCGCTCGGCCCGATGACGCAGTTCGCGTTCTCGGTGAAGAACGACGGCGGCACGATCAGCTCCTACTGGCTGGAGGCCGACACCGCCGCCGGCGCGCACGTGAAGCTGTCCTTCGACGCCGTCGGGACGGGCATGAAGCGCGCCGAGATCGAAGGGCAGATGTCGCGGATCGTCCGCGACCCGTCGCTGCTGCAGGGCATCGCCGACGGGCAGCGCAGGCTCCACCCCGGGCAGCCCCGGCTCACCCGGATCTACGTCGTGCAGGAGATCAAGAAGTTGAAGAGCGGCAAGGTCGTGTCGACCATGCGGCAGAACCGCGTCGTCTGGGACGTCCGGTGACGGCCGCGGCGACGCCGGAGGCGCCCCGGCCGGTGCGGCCCGCCGGGGACGCGCCCGAACCGGCCCGCACCCCGTGGGACCGCTGGTGGTTCGGGCCGGTGCCGCGCGCCCGGATCGCCTGGCTGCGGGTCCTCGGCTACGTGTTCCTGCCGTTCGACATGCTGCTGCTGACCAGCAGTTCGCTGTCGCACGCGCGGCTGCCCGCCGACCTGTACCAGCCGGTGCTGCTCGCCCGCCTGCTGCACCTGCCCGCGCCCACGCCGTGGTCGATGTACACGCTGCTGGTGGTGACGATCGCGGCCGGGCTCGTCGCCATGACCGGGCGGGTGCTGCCGCGCGCGAGCGGCTACGTCGCCGCGTGCGGGTACCTGTGGTGGGTCACGATCAGCATGTCGTACGGCAAGGTCGACCACGACCACCTGGCGCTCGTCGTGGCGCTGTTCGTGCTGCCGAGCGTCGGCCGCGCGGCCATCGGCGACTCGCGGCGCTGCGAGGCGTCGGCGTGGTCGGTGCGGTGCGTCCAGATCGGGGTGGTCGCGGCGTACTTCCTGTCCGCATGGGCGAAGGTGCGCATCGGCGGGTTCCCGGCGTGGCCGAACGGGTCGACCGTCCAGTGGGCGCTGAGCCGGCGCGGGACGCCGCTCGGCCGCAGCTTCATCGACTACCCGGTGATGCTGAAGGCCAGCCAGTGGTTCATGTTCCTCGCAGAGGCGCTGTCTCCGGTGATGCTGTTCGTCCGGGGCCGGCCGCTGTACGCGCTCGTGCTGTTCTTCGCCGGCTTCCACGTCGTCACCTACGCGCTGATGACGATCCACTTCCTGCCGCACGCAATCTGGCTCGCGGCGTTCCTGCCGCTGGAGCGGCTGACCGGGCTGCTGCCCGAGCGCCTGGGCGGCGGCAGGCCCGCCGCCGAGCCCGCCGCGGAGCCCGCCGCCTGAGACGGGGGCGCACCGGCGCCGGGTCAGGTCCCGGCGCCGGGACGCCGGTCGGCGGGCAGCATGCACGCCGCCGTCCCGCCGGGCATCCGGTGCCGGTTGTTCGCGACGAGCCGGTACACGCCGTGCGCGAGCCAGCTCACCGGCGGAACCCGCAGGAGCACGCCGGGCACCCGCCACAGGCCGCCGGCGGCCGTCAGCATCCGCCCGATGGCCTCGGCGCCGCCGCTGACCCGTCCGGCCCGCTCGACCCACAGCACCTCGTACTGGGCCCGCTCAGCCGTCGTGCCGAGCGCGTCCAGGTCGGCGAACTGCCAGGCGACGACCGCCGCCCGGACGGGCACGCGCCGCTCCAGGAACCGCGCCGACGACGTGCAGAACCCGCAGTCGCCGTCGAACACCAGCACCGGCAGTTCCACCCCGCCCGCCATGGGAGCCGCGCCCGTCATTGGACGGGCCAGGCGTCGGCGAGCATCTGGCGGGTGTCGCGCAGCAGCTGGGGCAGCACCCGCGTGTGCCCGACCACCGGCATGAAGTTGGTGTCGCCGCCCCAGCGCGGGACGACGTGCTGGTGCAGGTGCGCCGCGATCCCGGCGCCCGCGACGAGGCCGAGGTTCATGCCGACGTTGAAGCCCTGCGCGCCGCTGGCCTTGCGCAGCGCGGTGAGGGCGCGCTGGGTGTACGTCGCCAGCTCCACGTACTCCGGCTCCTCCAGCTCGGTGTAGTCGGCGACGTGCCGGTAGGGGACGACCATCAGGTGCCCGGAGTTGTACGGGTAGAGGTTCAGCACCGCGAACACCGACTCGCCGCGGGCCACGACGAGGCCCTCGTCGTCGTCCATCTGGGGGATCTCGCAGAAGGGGCAGCCGTCGCCCGCGCCCGCGCCGCTCGGCTTGCCCTCCCCCTTGATGTAGGCCATCCGGTGCGGGGTCCAGAGCCGCTGGAAGTTGTCGGGCGTGCCCGCGCCGCCTCTCTCCTCCTCGAAGCGGGGCGTGCGCGCATTCCCGGCGCCGGCCCCGGGCGCGTCCTCGCGCCCCTGCTGCACCACGGACTCCTCCGGCTCTGCGGTCAAGGCGGTGGTCTCCTTTTGTTCACGGCCTGACCAGCAGCATAGAGAGAGAAGCGGCCGGGGCTGTAGCCGGGATCCCCTCCAGGGCACGGGTTCGCGCGTGACGTTTGCCGGTGACTCCGACACCATGGTCATCTCAACTCACCATGGGAGCGATCATGACCGGGCTCGACAGGCGGCAGAGCGGCGGCGGCGAGTCGAGGCCGGACCCCGGCGCGAAACCGTTCTTCCCGGGGGCGCCGGACCGCGCGACGACCGTGCCGCCGCCCGGCGTCCCGAGGGCCCACCGACGACCGGGTCTTCGTGTCGTCGTACGAACGGCCCAGGTCGGGGC